>CAVPQF010000066.1:0-61107 GCA_963707225.1 uncultured Gammaproteobacteria bacterium | reverse complement strand
ACTTTTTTTCAGCCACACAGCCACCTCGAACAACACTGTTTCAAGCTCGTCATCCTTGCTTCAAGCCGTCATCCCTGCGAAGGCAGGGATCGCATTTGTAATGCGATGAGCGACTTCGTTGTTGAAGTGCGATGACCAGCCACGCTGTTGAAAAGCTCCTCCGGCCTTCGCCGGAATGACGACCTTGGAGAGTTTCCACACGGGTCGGATACCGAGGATCGGCAAGCTCAACCGGATGTCCCAGCCATCCATCGAGGTCAGGGCGAGGTGTCGAACTTGGTCACCTATGGCTCACCAGCGACACCATCCCGACCGAGAGGCGCGTCACTGCCCGTAGCTGTCCTGATAGGCAACGTCGGTCATCCGCAGGTACTGCTGGATCATCGCCTCATGCGTGGCGGCGGCCTGCAGGAGTTCCTGCGCCAGCGCCTCCTGTGCGGCGGCGACGCTCGGCACCGGTGGCGCCACGGGCGTCACTGGCGTCACCCGGGCCGTCCTGAATTCCGGCGCAATCGTCTTGACGGGCTCGGACTCGAGCAGATGGGAGATGTCGTAGGCAAGATCGTTCATGCCATGGGCAATGCAACAGTCTTGCCAACCTCGGCGAGCGCCTCCCACCGGATCGTCATTGAGGTTACGCTAGGAGCCTGTCGGGCTTTGGCGGTCGAGTCGAAAATTCGGCTGTGCGAGGACCGATTTTCGGCGATTCGCCGGCCCATAGTGGTTCTATGGGCCAAGAAGCGACGGAAATAGGGACCGCACAGGCGGATTTGCAGACCGACCGGCCAAAGCCCGACAGGCTCCTAGGCGAGTCGCCCATCAGGGGATCACCATGAAATCGATTCGCACCGCTGCCGGGTTGAGGCCTGCGCTTTTCGTCCTGCTGCTCGCGACGGGTGGCCTGCTGCAGGCCGCCGAGACGCCGCAGGCGAAGTACCCGGACTACCCCAGCGAGACGCCGGCGAAGTTCGCGCCGTCCACCGCCGGCTTCGACTACGTCAAGCGCGACGTGATGATCCCGATGCGCGACGGCGTGAAGCTGCACACCGTCATCGTGGTGCCGAAGGGCGCCAGCCACGCCGGCATCCTGCTCACCCGCACGCCGTACGACGCCAACGCGCTGACCACGCACACGATGAGCGGCCACCTCGGGCCGATGCTGCAGGGCTACGACAACGCCACCGACATCATCGTCGAGGACGGCTACATCCGCGTGGTGCAGGACATCCGCGGCAAGTATGGCTCCGAGGGCGACTACGTGATGAACCGGCCGCTGCACGGGCCGCTGAATCCCACCCCGGTGGACGATGCCACCGACACCTACGACACCATCGACTGGCTGGTGAAGAACATCCCCGAATCGAACGGCAAGGTCGGCACGCTGGGCATTTCCTACGACGGCTTCGAGCCGCTGATGGCGCTGTTCAACCCGCACCCGGCACTGAAGGTCTCCGTGCCGATGAACCCGATGGTCGACGGCTGGATGGGCGACGACTGGTTCCACCATGGTGCGTTCCGCCAGCAGAACCTCAGCTACATCTACGAGCAGGTCGCCAGCCGCGACAACTCGATCAAGTGGTGGACCAGCTGTCACGACGAGTACGACCTGTTCATGCACTACGGCTCCGCCGGCGCGCTGGCCGATGCCTACGGCATGCGCCAGCTCGGCTTCTGGAACAAGCTGCTGGCGCACCCCGCCTACGACAACTTCTGGAGCGAGCAGGCGGTGGACAAGCTGCTCGCCGGGCAGCCGCTGAAAGTGCCGGTGATGCTGGTGCACAGCCTGTGGGACCAGGAAGACATCTACGGCGCGCTTGCCGTCTATCGCGCGATCAAGCCGAAGGACAGCAGCGGCAACATGGTCAGGCTGGTGATGGGCCCGTGGCACCACGGCCAGGAGATCGACGAGGGCAGCTCGCTCGGCGCAATCCGCTTCGGCAGCGACACCGCGAAATATTTCCGCGAAAAGATCCTGCGCCCCTACCTGGCGCAATACCTGAAGGACCGCGCGCCGAAAGCCGGCCTCGCGCCGGTCACCGCGTACCAGACCGGCAGCAACCAGTGGCAGCGGCTGCCGCGCTGGCCGCTCGCCTGCGAGACCGGCTGCGCCGCGAAAAGCCGCCCGCTGTACCTGCAGGCCGACCACAAGCTCGGCTTCGACGTGCCGGCCGGCGATGTCGCCTACGACGAATACGTCTCCGATCCCGCCCATCCGGTGCCGTTCCGCGCGCGCCCGATCCAGCCGGTCGGCTACGGCGACGGCCAGACCTGGTCGCAATGGCTGGTCGACGACCAGCGCGAGGCCTCCGGCCGCACCGACGTGCTCAGCTATGTCTCCGAACCGCTCACCGCGCCGCTGACGATCAGCGGCTCGCCCGAAGTGAACCTGGTCGCCTCCACCAGCGGCACCGACAGCGACTGGGTGGTCAAGCTGATCGACATCTATCCCGACCAGGTTGCCGAGCAACCCGACATGGGCGGCTACCAGCTCGCCGTGGCGATGGACATCTTCCGCGGCCGCTACCGCGAAGGCTTCACCGAAGCCAGACCGATCGCCGCCAACCAGCCCCTGCCCTACCGCTTCGCCCTGCCCGCCGCCAACCACGTGTTCCTGCCTGGCCACCGCATCATGGTGCAGGTGCAATCCAGCTGGTTCCCGCTGTACGACCGCAATCCGCAAACCTTCGTGCCGAACATCTTCCTGGCCAAGCCGGCGGACTATCAAAAGGCCACGCAGCGCGTGTACCACGCAACAGGCGAGGCCAGCTTCATCGCACTGCCGGCGGTGGGAGGCTGAGGCAGACCGAGGTCACTGGGGGGAGAGCGAGTGGGGGTCAGTTCGCGCGCTGTTCCTTCGCAATCGACACTGCCTGGTTCACCGCGTCGATGACGATTTCCGGGCGGTCGTACTGCACGTAATGACCGCTTCCCGGCACGATCATGTTCACGCCGTGGGTCGACATCGCGGCGACCTGCGTATGCAGGCCTTCCCATAGCAGGGTGCGCTGGTCGCGCTGCTCCTGCGTCTCGTCCTTCGACTTCGGGTATGGCGCGTGGGTCAGCACGACGATCGGCATGGCGCCGAAATCCCTGCGCGTGGCGCGGGTCTGCTCCGCGCTTGCGTAGAACACGTTTTCGCGTTCGGAAGCCACCGCAGCCTGCCATTTCACGCTGGCCCCGTAAGCCAGCTGCGCCTCGTTGATGGCCGTGCCGAAACGGGGGTCGGCGTCGCCGACGCATTTCGCGAAGGCCGGCGTGCCCTCGACCAGGCCCTTGCGCGCTTCGTCCACGCAGGCATGCGCCTCTTTCAGGTACACGTCCCATTTGGCCTTCTGGCCGGGCTCGCCGATGGCCCAGCCGCGCACGGACTGCTCCTCGTGCGAGCTTTCGACCAACACCATGCCCACCACCTCGTCACGATAACGATCGGCGAACACGCGCACGGTCATGCCGGCCAGCGAATGGCCGACCAGCACGTATGGTGGCGCGACATGCGCGGCCCGCAGCAAGGCGTGCAGGTCTTCCGCCATGTTGGCGACCGTGCCGGGACGCGTGGCCGCATCGCTGAAACCCAGGCCGGCGCGGTCGTACGAACAGGTCCGGCTCCGCTTCGCCAACGCCGGCTGCACCAGCGCCCACGAAATCGTGGAGTCGCCCATGCCGGCATCGAGAACCACCGTGGGCGAACCGGAACCGCGGCAGTACAGGTTCATGCGGCGTCCGTGGTCCATGTCCACCAGGCGCTGCGGCTTCGCATAAATCGGATCGGTGACGATCGGCGGCCTGGGCTTTTCCTGACCCGGGCATGGCACGGGCAACATGGCGCCGGCGGACAGCCACACGGCGGCGGCGATGGATTTACGCATGCATTTCCCCGTTCCGAACCTGTCAACGAAGCCGCGAATCTGGCATGTGGCGCACTCCGTTCACAACCCCTGCGCGCAGGGCCGCCAGGCGGCGCTAGTGCTGATCGCCCTTCGCCGCGGATATCTGCAATCGAAGAATCCGGCGCAATTCCAGGATCGCCGCCGGCGTCTCCTGCACGCTGTGCCATGACGGGATGACCAGCTCGGAGTCGGCGCCGGCCAAATGCGCGCTTTTGTACGGCACCAGGCCGTCGCTGCTGTCCTGCAGCGGGCCCTTCTCTTTGTAGACGCCGACGATGGTGTGGTAGTGCACGCGCGGCGAGATCGGCAGGTTGGCGGCGGCGATGATGAACGGGTCGGTGTCGCTGAGGTTGTCGATGCTGCTGGGGATGCGCAGCAGCGGCGCGTTGCCGCCTCCGTCGCCGTCGCTCTTGATCAACTCGGTGATGCTGGCCATTTCCTTCAGCACGGTGACCGGCAGGCGGATCAGGTTGCCGATCCAGCGGGCGAGGCGGTGTTGCGCGTGGGGCGTGCCGCGATGCGGCGAGGCCAGGAAGACGGCGCGGTTCACTTGCGGCATCGGGGCGAATTGCAGATAGGGGCCCAGGCGATCACGAAAACGGGCGCGCTTCGCCGCCGACAGGTTCGCGCGCAGCGGGATCAGGCTCCACAGCTTGTCGCCGCTGGACGACACCAGCAGGCGCGCGATCACGCCGCCCATGCTGTGACCGATCAACACCATGTTCTGCGAGGCGTGCGCCTGGCCGGACGGGTCGTAGTGCTGCAGGGTGGCGTCCAGCGCCTTGCGGATGTTGGCCAGGTTGACCGCGACCGGCAGGTTGGTCGGGTAGTAGACCTCCCACACCTGGTAGTTGCGGCGCAGCTCCTCGTCGCCCATCACCTCGTTCGCCACGTTGATCCACGCTTCCGGGCTGCTGGCCAGGCCGTGCAGCATCACCACCGTGAGGCGATCGGGATCGTACGGCTGCATCAGCAGCACGCGCGGCGTGCGAATGCCGCCTTCGCGACCCAGCAGCGAACGGATCGACTGGCTGGCGAAACCCGAGCGGGCCAGCCACACGCCGTAGGCGGCGGTGAAGTTCGCGCCCAGCGGCACCACCCGGCCGCCTATCGTGATGGTGTCGTCGCGGTACGGGTCGCGCACCAGCAGGCGCACCTGCCGCGCCGCCAGCACCTCATCCAGCGTGCTGCCCTCGAATATCAGGGCGCCGGTCAGCGAGGCGTAGTCGGGTTCGCGCCACGACACCCCGGCGTCGGCGGCCTCCGGCGGTGCAACGGCCACGAAATCGGAACCGAAGCCGTCGCGCCGATAGACGTTGCGCAGGCCGTTGAAACGCAGGTTGGCCGCCGGTAGCAGTTCCACCGGCATGCGCGCGTCATCTGCCGGGCGCACGTCGCTCTGCGGGCGCAGCACGGTCCAGCCGGCCAGCGTGGCGTGGGTCCAGTGCGGATCCAGCCGCGGCAATTCCAGGAAAAGGCGGCTCATCACCCGCTGCACGGCGAGGTTGTAGAACTCCGTCACCTGCACCTGGCGCAGTTCGAACGCGCGCGCGGCGGGCGAGCGCGCGGTGTAGAAGAGATACGCATAGGCGTAGCGCGCGGATTGCAGGAAGGCGTCCAGCGTCGCATCGTCCATCGCCACGCCGGGCTGGGGCCGATCGGCCTTGAGCGCCCGGCCCAGCCACAGTTCGGCCAGCGCCGAGAGCCGCTGCTCGTCGGTCAGCCCCGCCGAACGGGCGACGGTATCCGTGCAGCCGGCGAACTCGCGCTGGCAACTGTCGACCGCCAGCGCCACCACGTTGAGCGACTGCACGGTACGGTCGCTCAGGCGGTTGGTACCGATCACATCCGCACGCCGCTGGTTGACGTAGTCGTCGGTCTTGACGTGACTCACCCCGACCATTGCGCAGGCGTTGAGGCCGAGCAGCCCGATGACGCCCATACAGCGCACGATCCAGGCGCAGGTTCCGGCCCTCACCGGCCTGCCCTCATCTGCAGTGTCCCCATCGATATCTTGTCCTGCGGCCGGGCGATGCGGGGATTGTAGCCGCTGCGTCGATGCCTCCGGCTGCCGGCCATCTGCACGACGATGGCGCGGAACGGTCAAGCGAACGGCAGCCGCCACGGTCACCCCGCCAGTTCGAAACGCGTCACGCGCCTGGCCGGGTCGGCTTCGACCAGGCTCACCCTGACGTCGGCGCCGAGCGGAAGACTCGCGCTGCCGGACACGCTGGCCTCGATCGCCGGGTCGCGCACGATGACTGTGCCCTTGCCCGGATCGTCGTGGGCAACCTCGACGATCGCGCCATTGAAGACCTCGCCCACGCGCGGCGCCAGCACGGCGGCTTCGGCCAGGTTGAGCACCGCGCTTTCGTACTGGCCGGCGCGATGGCCGGAGACCTGCATGGTGGCCGGCAGACCCGGCAGCGCGGCCAGCGCCCACGCCGGTATCGGTTGCTTCGCGCACAACGCCACGCAGACCTCGCCGGTGTAGCGATCGACCAGCCGGCGCAGCGGCGCGGTGGCGTGGGTGTATTGCGCGGCCAGCGCCGAGTGCACCGGCTGCGCGGGCAGCGCGCCGTCGAACGCCGCGTAGCCGGCCCCGCGCAGCACGCTGGTGCAGGCGGTCAGCATCGCCACATGCACGTCGTTCGACGGATCCAGCGAACGGATGAAGCCGGGATAATCCAGCCCGGGCGGCCAGGCGATGCCGAGCGCCCGCGCGGTGACGCGCAGGCGTTCGATCGCGCGCGGATCGGGCGGCGGCAAGGTGCGCAGCAGGCCGACCTTCGCCTGCACCATCAGGTGCGCCGCGGCCATCCCGGTCAGCAGCGAGATCTGCTCGTTCCAGTCCTCGATCGGCATGCGCGCACGAAACGCCAGCTGCCAGCGGCCATCGACGACGCTGACTTCCTGCTCCGGCAGCGGCAGGCTGACACCACCGCGGACAAACTCGCGCTGCCGGCGCAATTCGCCGACCTCGCGCAAGACCGCCCACATCGGCTCGGCCGTGCCGGCGTCGATGCGTTGCTGCACGCCGGCGTAGTCGAGCCGGGCGCGGCTGCTGACCTTCGCGCGCCGCACGTCGACGGCGATGCCTTCGCCGCTCCGGTCCAGGTCGATCGTCCACAACAGCGCCGGGCGCAGCTGGCCGGGCAGCAGCGAGGCGGCATCTTCGGACAACACCTTCGGGTGCAGCGGGATCTTCGCGTCCGCGCCGTACAGCGTCTCGCCGCGCCGGTTCGCTTCCAGGTCGACCGGGTCGCCGGCGCTGACGAAGGCGGCGACGTCGGCAATCGCGTAGTGCACCCGATAGCCGCCGTCGGTGCGCTCGACATGCATCGCCTGGTCCAGGTCCATCGAGCCAAACGGGTCGATGGTCACCAGGGCGATGTCGCTGCGATCCAGTTCCGGCAGCCGCGGATTCGCGGCCGCCTTCGCTGCGGCGGCCTCGACTTCCGGCGGGAACGCGGACGGCAGCTTCAGGTCGTCGTGGATGTCGCGCATGCCCTGTGCGAGCACGGGATCCCCGGCAGGCTGGATGTGGAGGCGGCGGGTGGTCGACATGGGCGGTTTCCTGGCATGGATGCCGTTCGGCAAGACGAGGCCGATGCATCGCCCCGGCCTTTGTCGCGCTTCGCAAAATATACACGTGCCGGCGGGGACTACCGCGGCCACCATGCAAGGTGTAGAAACGGCACCGTCACCCAGCCATCGACCCGATCCCATGACCGACATGTCCCTGCTGATTCGCCTGGCCGAAGAAGACGACGACGATTTCATCCTCGATCAGGTGCCGCGCTTCGTGGATTTCACCCTGCCGCCATGGCGGCGCCGCCACGAATGCATCGAGGGCATCCGCAACGACCTGCTGCGCCATCTGGAGGACCAGCCGGCGAACAGCTACCTGTTCGTGGCCGAGGACGAGGACGGCGAACGGGCCGGTTTCATCCACCTGCAGCGCACCGCGGATTTCTTCACCGGGCGCAGCAACTGCCACGTCTCCGACATCGCGGTGGCGCCGCAGCACGAAGGCCGCGGTGTCGGCAAGGCGCTGCTGGCGCATGCCGAGAGCTGGGCGCGCGAGCACCAGTGCCAGCTGGTGACGCTGGCGGTGTTCCCCGGCAACGAGCGCGCCCGCGCCCTGTACGAAGCGTCCGGCTACGCACCCGACCTGCTGCGACTGGCCAAGCCGGTCCGCTGAACCCATCCAGCCGAGGGCCTAACGAAAGAAGCCGCCCGAGGGCGGCTTCCTTGCGATCAGCGGAATGGAACGATCAGTTCGTGACCGTGCCGGCCGCCGCTTCGGCCTGCTCGCGCACGTCCAGCCGACGGGCCAGGCGGTCGATGTTGGTCAGCGACAGCAGGTGCGCATAGATCCAGCCGAGCACGCCTTCGCGCAGGAATTCCTGGCAGGTTTTCTCGTCCAGCGTGCGCAGCTTCTCCTCGTTGACCACGAACAGGCCGTTGAGGTTGATCGACTTGCCCTGCTGGCCGTCCTTGCCTTCCTTCTGCAACTGCACGTTGCGCGGCTCCAGCAGGCCGTGCTTGTTCAGCTGTTCCATGAACCACCTGGTGCGCGTGACGTTCTGCTGGAAATCGCCGAGGAAGCCCACCGCATTGGCCAGCAGCTCGCTGTCGGTACCGTCTTCCTTGAACAGGCGCTGGCCTTCGGTCGCGTTGAAACCCTCGTAACGCTCGTCGAGGAACACGGTGAAGTCGTCGCCTTCCTGCCCGGCCGGCTTCTCGGCCAGCACGAACGGGTAGCGGCGCACGAAGGCCGGGACATAGGTGTCCGGCGACCACTGGCCATTGGCGTCGATGTACAGGTTTTCGTTCTGGCGCAGGCCGAGCAGGGCCACCGGGCCCGCGTCGGCGACGCTGGTGCCGGCGAACACGATCAGCAGGTCGCGCGCGGCGATGCCGAACTCGACGCCGGTCAGCGGCACGGAATGCGCGTTCATCGCGAACTTGACGTTCGGCACGGCCTTCATGCGCAGGTCCTTGTGCTCGACACGGTTGAGCGGTACCGGATGCTCGTAGAAAAGAACTTCAGCCACGTTGTCCACCTCTTCCCACCGCCGTGCCGGGTCACCACCGAAGCGCCCCTACCAAACCCGGCGTCGGGTCTGTGTTGACTGGTAATCATATCAGTGCTTGTCCGCAACGGCGACTGCCCCGCCAGGGGCATCGCCGCCTCATTTGCATGCGAATTGCAACGGAATTGTTCTATGCTGGCCCCAGACAAGCACCCTGCATTGCCTGAACGCTCTTTCGAAGCCCCTGGCTGAAGGACGATTTACATGCTGATGGAAGTGCCAAGTCGGGCCGACCTCCATGCGACCCGCGTGTTGTCACTGGACGCCGCCGGCCGCATCCTCGACTGGATCAGCTGGCAGGAGGCGGTTTGCCTGTATGTCCGTGACGCGGTCGCCTGGACCCTGGGCGACCCCTGCCTCACCGTGCACGGCGGCCACAACCGCCTGCTCGGCGCGCAGAGCCTGCTGCAGCTGCACCCGATCATCGCCAGCACCGGCCACTGCCGCGAGCATGCGATCGACCCGGCGCCGGCACTGACCAACACCGCGCTGTTCGCCCGCGACCGCCACATCTGCCTGTATTGCGGCGAGCACTTCGTCCGCGCCGAGCTCACCCGCGACCACGTGCTGCCGATCTCCAAGCGCGGCAAGGACGAGTGGGAGAACGTGGTCAGCGCCTGCCTCGCGTGCAACCTGAAGAAGAGCAACCGCACCCCGCAGGAAGCCAACATGCCGCTGCTGGCGGTGCCGTACCGGCCGAGCTGGGTCGAGCACCTGATCCTGTCCAACCGCAACATCCTGGCCGACCAGATGGAATTCCTGGTCAGCCGGCTGCCGCGCGACCGGCGCCCCATCGCCGCCTGACTTGGGGCCGCCTGACTTGGGGCCGCCCGACTTCGGACAACCTGGCTTCAGGCAGCGTCATCGTCCTCCCCTTCGTCGTTGTGCAGGTCGCCGGTGTCCTGTTCGATCGTCGCCAGCGTTTTATAGGCGGCTTGCGCCAGCTTGCAGTAGTGCCGGCGGATGCGGTCCAGGTCATCCTCGTCCAGTTCTTCCAGATTCAACAGCGCGTTATGGGCCTTGCTGGTGCGGATCAACTCGTCCAGCTTGATCTGCAAGGCCGCGGAGTCGCGGTTCTGGCTGTTCTGGATAAGGAATACCATCAGGAACGTGATGATCGTGGTGGACGTGTTGATCACCAGTTGCCAGGTGTCACCGAAGCCGAACAGCGGCCCGGTGGCTGCCCATATCACGATCAGGGTTGCGGCGAGAATGAATGCCATCGGCTTGCCGGCCTGGCGTGAGGTGGCTTCGGCGAAACGGCGAAACAGCTTGCGTATGGTCATGACCTGGGTTCCTGCTGAAGGATGTCGCGCAGCGTTGCTTCAGCAACGTATGCATCACGTGGAGAGACGTTCACGGCGAACCTGCCCCGGCTTGTTCACATGCCCGCCCTTGCCCCGCCCCGCCGCTGGACCAACAATACGCGGATGAACGACCTTTCCCACTACCCCCACCTGGCGTCGATCGAGACGCCGGCCGACCTGCGCCGCGTACCCGATGACGAGCTGCCCGCCGTCGCCGACGAGTTGCGCCAGTACCTGATCGAGGCGGTGGCCAGCTCCGGCGGTCATTTTGGCGCTGGCCTCGGCGTGGTGGAACTGACCGTCGCGCTGCATCATGAATTCGACACGCCGCACGACCGCCTGGTGTGGGACGTCGGCCACCAGTGCTACCCGCACAAGATCCTCACCGGCCGCCGCGACCGCATCACCACGATCAAGAAGAAGGACGGCCTGGCGCCGTTCCCGCGCCGCGAGGAGAGCGAGTACGACACCTTCGGTGTCGGCCATTCGTCCACCTCGATCTCGGCGGCACTGGGCATGGCGATCGCCAACCAGCGTCGCGGCGACGACCGCAAGGTCGTCGCGGTGATCGGCGACGGCGCGATGACCGCAGGCATGGCGTTCGAGGCGCTCAACCATGGTGGTGACGTCGAACCGGACATGCTGGTGGTGTTCAACGACAACGGCATGTCGATCAGCGAGAACGTGGGCGCCATGACCAAGGTGATGGCCCGCGCCATGGCCAGCCGCCGCCTCAACGAGTGGCGCGAGCGGGCCAAGCGGGCGATCCCGAAGCAGTCCTTCATGGGCCGCTTCTTCAAGCGCTGGGAGGAGCACGCCAAGGGCATGTTCGTGCCCTCGACGCTGTTCGAGGAGCTGGGCTTCCACTACACCGGCCCGATCGACGGCCACAACATCCCCCAGCTGCTGCAGGCGCTGCGCACGGTGAAGAACCTGCCCGGCCCGCAGCTGCTGCACGTGATCACCACCAAGGGCAAGGGCTACGCCCCGGCCGAAGAGGCGCAGATCGAGTACCACGCGGTCGGCCCGTTCGATCCGCAGGCTGGCCTGGTGAAGAAGAATGCGCCGGCAAAACCCACCTATACCGACATCTTCGGCGACTGGCTGTGCGATCAGGCGGCGGCGGACGAACGCCTGCTGGCGATCACCCCGGCGATGCGCGAGGGTTCCGGGCTGGTGTGTTTCTCCAGGGAATACCCGCAGCGCTACTTCGACGTGGCGATCGCCGAGCAGCACGCGGTGACCCTGGCCGCCGGCATGGCCTGCGAAGGCGCCAAGCCCGTGGTGGCGATCTATTCCACCTTCCTGCAGCGCGCCTACGACCAGGCGATCCACGATGTGGCGCTGCAGAACCTCGATGTCACCTTCGCGATCGATCGCGCCGGCGTGGTCGGGCCGGATGGCGCCACCCATTCGGGCAGCTTCGACCTGACTTTCCTGCGCTGCCTGCCGAACATGCTGATCATGGCGCCGGCCGACGAGAACGAGTGCCGCATGATGCTGAGCACCGGCTTCCACCACCATGGCCCCGCCGCCATCCGCTATCCGCGCGGCACCGGCCCCGGCGCCGCGATCCACGAGGAACTCGACACCCTGCCGATCGGCAAGGCCGAGCTGCGCCGGCGCGGCCATGGCCTGGCCCTGCTCAGCTTCGGCGCGATGCTGGCGCCGGCCGCCACGATCGCCGCCGAACTCGACGCCACCCTGGTCAACATGCGCTTCGTGAAGCCGCTGGACGAGGCGCTGATCGTGGAACTGGCGAAAACCCACGATGCCTTCGTCACCATGGAAGACAACGCGGTCGCCGGCGGCGCCGGCTCCGCCGTGGCCGAATGCCTGGCCGCGCACGGCATCACCCTGCCGATCCTGCATCTCGGCCTTCCAGACGTCTATCTCGAACACGGCAGCCGCGAGGAAGTGCTCACCATGGCCGGCCTCGACCTGCCCGGCATCCGCAACGCGATCCGCGCACGGTTTCCGCAAGCGGGCACCGCGAACATGGCCAGTGCAGGCTGAGCCCTCATCGCCGGAGACGGGAACGCCCTGAACGCCGGTCAGCGGCGAAGTGACCTTGCCCTCGATAACCTTCTCCAATCGCTTTCCTGCGCCCAGTCAGCCAAATGCGGCTACTTCCACTGACTCCGACGACAGGCGAAGTTATCGCAAACATGCGGCCACGAATTTTGCAAACGCATGCAGGAGCTTAACCTGTCGATTCGCCAGCGGAGTGCCGCTTCCGAAACTTGAAGCGGCACCCAAACCTCGGCGGACTCCCGATGAGCGGTTACAAGGCGGACACCTCGTAACGCTGCTTGAACGGATGCTCCATAGCATGACTTATTGTGTGCGTTGCACCACTCCAGGCAGTGTCACCATGAGCTTCCAATGCTCCGGAAACGGGGTTGAAGCGGGACATCGCCTCGATCAGCTGCTGCGTCTGTCGACTCATGCTCACGCCATGCCCGAAGTCCCCACTGCCGCCCATCGGGGCGACACCCGGCACCTCTTCGAGGGTCAGATACCCGACTGACCGCATTCCCCGACCGGCATGTAGACGGCCAGGGCTTCCAGCCGAGAAGAACCGGGACGCATGCGGACTCGTCGGGTGGCTGGTACCCATTGCCTCCCCTGACGTGGCCCCTTCATCCACTCCGAGAGACATTGTGGTGGTCGCCGCAAACCCGGCAGGCATCGATGTCAGCAGGCCGGCAAAGTCTGCTGCCGGAATCGCGTAGCCATCGCTGGGCTGCACGTAGCTGATGGCGAGGTCACCACCCAGGAAGTGGTTCTGCACCCGGACCTGCTGACTCGTGTCGCCATCCACCAGGACGATCAGGTCGTCCCCGCTGCGATGGAAGCTCAACCGCGTGCGATCGACGCCATTGAAGAACAGCCAGTCGGTGCCGCCCCCGGTGTTGTCGATGACGTCACTGCCCGAACCGGCCTGCCAAACGTATTTGTCGTTGCCGGCACCACCAAGGAGCAGGTCGTTGCCGTCCTCACCCACCAGGGTGTCGACACCAGCACCGCCGATCAGGATGTCGTTACCCGAGCCGCTGAAGGAGCCGTTGCCACCAGACAGGTAATCATCACCGTCACCGCCGACGAACTTGTCGTCACCGCCGAAACCGAAGATGGTGTCGTTACCGCCCAGTCCGTGGATGAGGTCGCGCCCGTTCGTGCCGAGCAGTTGCTCCCCGGCGGCGGTGCCGTCAACGGTGGTGGTGTAGTCACTGTCATTGCCGGGTTCCCCCGGTGTGCCGGGATCGCCGCTGCCACCGCCCACCAAGGCATTGATCGCAGCGGTATCCAGCATCGAACCGCTGGCCGGCTGCACGTAGTCGATCGCGTAGTCGCCACCCAGGAAATGGTTGGTGACGCGCACCGTGTTGCCGGGGTTGTCGTCCACGGTGATCAGCAGGTCATCGCCGTCGCGGCTGAAGCCCAACTGCGACGCGGTGATGCCATCGTTGAAGAACACGCCGTCGAAGCCACCATCGGTGTTGTCGATGGTGTCCTGACCGCCGCCATAGACGTAGCTGTCGTCGCCCGCACCACCGAGGAGGATGTTGGTGCCATCCTCACCGCTCAAGGTGTCGCTGCCAGCCCCGCCTTCCAGGCGATCCGCGCCTGAGCCGCTGCCACTGCCATCACCGCCGGCAAGGTAGTCGTCGCCGTCGCCACCCTGCAGCGTGTCGTCGCCCGCCAGACCAAACAGCTGGTCGTCGCCGGCCAGTCCCTTGATCAGGTCCTTGCCGGCACTGCCTACCAGTTGCTCCGCAGCGGCCGTGCCCTCGATGACCTGATCGTACTGTCCGCCGGTGCTGCCACCGGCCACGATCTGGTTGATCTGCGCCGTCGTCAGCATGAAGCCGCCATCGGGCTGTACATAGTCGATCGCCGCATCACCGCCCAGGAAGTGGTTCGTCACGCGTACCGATGGTGTCGTGGCAGCATCCACGAAGATCAACAAGTCGTCGCCATCCCGGTCAAAGGACAGGCGATCGCGATCCACGCCGTTGGTGAAGAAGACGCCATCGTTGCCACCGCCGGTGTTGTCGACCACATCACTGCCGCTGGTCGCATCGAAGACGTACTTGTCATCGCCGGTACCACCGATCAGCAGGTCGTCGCCACCGCCGGCGACCATGGTGTCGCCGCCGCCCATGCCCTGGAGCACATTGCTGTCGTCGTTGCCTGCCAGGTAGTTGTCCAGCGCGTTGCCGGTGCCGTCGATGGCGCCGGCGCCGTCCATCAGGAACAGATTCTCGATATTGGCGGAAAGCGTGTACGAAGCTGTCGTCTGCACCTGATCGGTGCCTGCATTCGCATCCTCAGTCACGACATCAGCCGAGTCGTCGGTGATGTAGACGTCATTGCCCGCGCCACCTTCCAACTGGTCGATCCCGGCGCCACCGTCGAGGTAGTCGTTGCCGCCGTCGCCCGTCAGACGGTCGCTGCCGTTGCCGCCAAACAGCGCATCGTCACCGGCCAGACCCTGCAGCAGATCATCACCATCCCAGCCACCCAGCGTGTTGCCGCCGGTGTTGCCGGTGATCGTATTGTCCAGCTCGTTGCCATTGCCGGTCGTGACACCGCTGGCCAGAATCAGGTTCTCGACGTTGTCCTTGAGCACAAGATTGGTCTCGTAGCGGCGCTCGACCGTATCCAGCCCCTCATCGACGTTCTCATAGACCCAATCGGCACTCGATTCCTCGATGAAGTAGTCGTTGCCCAGTCCACCATGCAGCGAGTCCGCGCCCAGACCGCCTTCCAGGCGATTGTTGCCGTCGTTGCCGATCAGCACGTTGTCTTGGTCGTTGCCGGTGCCGTTGAGGTTGGCCGCACCCAGCAGGGTAAGGTTTTCCAGCGTGCCACCCAGCACGTAATCGATATTCGACTCGACCGTGTCCTCGCCTTCGCTGGCTGCTTCGACAACTTGGTCACCCACGTTGTCGACGACGTAGGTGTCGTCACCCAGACCACCAACCAGGGTATCAGCACCCGAACCGCCATCCAGCCGGTTGGAGGAAGAGTTGCCGAGTATCGTGTTGTCGCTGCTGTTGCCCGTGCCTTGCCAGGCGCCGCTGCCTTCCACCAGCACCAGCTTTTCGATATTCCCGGAAAGGGAATAGCTGCTGTGCGCGTTGACAACATCGAAGCCTTCGCCGGCCTGCTCGACGATCACATCGCTTTCGGTATCGACCACGTAGGTGTCGTCGCCGGTGCCGCCGGCCATCTGGTCGATACCATAGTCACCGTCCAGCAGGTCGTTGCCGGCACCTCCGACAAGCGTGTTGTCACCGCCATTGCCCAGCAGTACGTCATCGCCGTCCTGGCCTTCAAGGCGGTTGCTGCCGCTATTGCCGATGAGCTCGTTGTCGAGCGCATTGCCAAAGCCATCGATTGGCGCAGAACCGGACAGTTCGAGGCGTTCGACGTTGGCCGACATGGTGTAGCTGACGCTGCTCTGGATCGTGTCCGCACCCTCGTCTGACGCCTCGACCACCACATCACCGATGTTATCCACGACATACATGTCGTTACCGGCACCCCCAGACATCTGATCCTGGTCAGAACCACCATCGAGCACGTCGTTGCCGGTGCCGCCGGAAAGCGTATCCAAGCCGTCGCCACCTTCCAAAGTGTCATCACCTGCGCTACCGATCAGCTGGTCACTTCCACCTTCGCCATAAAGCTGGTCGTTGCCGTCGCCACCATCGACGACATCATCGCCCGCATCGGCATGCACGACATCCAGGCCAGCCAGGCCATTGATGGTGTTGCCCAGCGTGTTGCCGAAGATGGCATCGTCGACCGACGTGCCCAGCAGCACCTGCGCATCGATGTCTTCAGGAGAAAGATTCCACGTAACTATTCAGCCCCCCCCTTGTCAAATTGCAATCTTTTCCAAGATGATAGCCAGCATGCCTGAACCTGTTTCGCATTCTCCAAGCGGCGGCCTGTTGCCCGACACGGTCGAGGAGTGCCATGCGTTGATCGGCGAGCTGACGCGTAGCCAGCAGCAGTTGCTCGCACGTATGGCGGCGTTGGAAGAGCGGTTGAAACTCAGTTCGCGCACCTCATCCAAGCCACCGTCCAGCGATGGTCCGGGGCAACGGGGCGGGCGGCGTCCCAAGCCACCGACGGGCCGTTCGCCCGGCGGGCAGCCTGGGCATAAAGGGCATTGGCGCGAGGCGGTGGCCGAGGAGGCGCTGGATCGGATCGTCGATTGCCCGCCCTCCGCGCAGTGCGCCTGCGGTGGCGAAGTGCAGGCCCACGGCGAGCCGTATCGGCACCAGGTGTTCGAGCTGCCGCCGATCAAGCCGGTGGTGACGGAGTACCGTTGTCAGGGTGGGCGCTGCACGCGCTGCGGCACGTATCAGCCCGGCCCGTTACCGGCCGGGGTGCCCTCGGGCCAGTTGGGGCCCCGCGCGTTAGCGGTGATCGGCACCTTGGCCAGCCAGTGCCATGTCACGCAGCACAAGCTCACGCGCGCGCTGGCTGATCTGTTTGGTCTGCGCTTCAGCGTGGGCTGCGTGTCGGCGGCGCACGGGAAAGTGGCCGACGCCCTGCAGCCGGCGACCGCGGCGCTGCATGAAGCGTTGCAGGCGGCGCCGGTCAAGCACATGGATGAGACGTCGCATCAGTGCCATGGCGGGCGGCTGTGGACGTGGACCTTGGCGACGAGCTGGGGCGCGAGTTTTCATATCGAGCCCTCGCGAGGCCAGTGCGCCGCCAAAGAAGTGCTGGGTACGGCCCCGACCGGTATCCTGGTCACCGACCGCTATGCGGGCTATCACTGGGTGGATCGCGCCCAGCGTCAAGTGTGCTGGGCGCACCTGCTGCGCGACTTCCGTCGCATGGGTCAGCGCGCGGGTCTGCCGGGTGCGCTGGGACGCGCCCTGCTCGGCATGGGGCAGTGGATGTTCCGCTGTCTGCATCGGGGTCACTTGGCGCCGAAGGTCGAGCGCTTGCAGGCACGGATGCACCGCAGCCTGACCCGCGGCGCCGGGCAAGCGATCTGCGACACGACCGCACGGACCTGCCGCAACCTGCTTCAGTTATGGCCGGCGCTATGGCGCTTCACCACCGATCCGGCGATCCCGCCGACCAACAACTTGGCCGAGCGCGCTCTGCGTGAAGTGGTGATCCATCGAAAGATTTCCTACGTCACCCGTTCAGGGCGTGGCATGCGCTTTGTCGAACGCGCCTATAGCGTCGTCCATACCTGCCGCCAGCAGGAACGCTCGGCGTTCGATTTCTTCTACGACAGCCTCGACAGCTACTTCCACGGCCCTACGCCGCAGCCTTCGCTGGTGCCTTCAGGGTAGGGGAACAATCGCGGGGGGTGAATAGATACGATTCCACAGCGATCCGGTATCGATCGCCAACGCCATCTTCGCCAGTCCCGTGGTCGCATCGAAGAACTGTTCAAAGCGAACTTCATCATCGGGGCTGCTCTCGAACCGGACGACCAGGGTGGTACCGTCGCGACGCATGCGGACGTCAGAAGCCGTCAACCCGTCAAGCGCAAGGGTACTCAGGCCGTCCGTGTCTACGACCCGCTCCTTGCCATCGCCCTGTGCAAACACATAGCGATCATCGCCCTGGCCGCCGTACAGGAGGTCGCTACCCGTTCCGCCTGCCAGGGTGTCTGCGCCAGCACCGCCATAGATCTCGTCGTCACCCTCACCGCCATCGAGCTGGTCATCGCCCGCTTCGCCGGAAAGCCAGTCACGGTCTGCACCACCCTCAAGCACATCGTCGCCATCGCCACCGTACAGGGCATCGACGCCAGCACCACCCATCAAGTGATCATTGCCTGCCGCGCCGAGCAACGTATCGTTGCCGTCGTCGCCCGAAAGGGTGTCAACTCCGTCACCGCCATCGAGGAAATCGGCGCCGGCTCCACCGGACAACATGTCATTGCCCGCACCGCCGGTCAGCGTATCGTCGCCCAAGCCACCCGACAGCACGTCATCACCGACATAGCCGGTGAGAATATCGTTGCCATCGGTACCGACCTGCACCAACGCCTTGACCGCATCGACGTTCCACACGGTTCCATCCGCAAAGCGGATCGCGTCCAGACGGAACGCGCCTGCGCCTTCGTCACGAAAATACTGCTGGACATAGACACGGTCGTCGCTACCACTGATCTGCAGCGACAGGTCGTCCCCCACTCGCGTAGCGACGATGTCGGATGCAGCAATGCCTGCAGCGAACTCGAGGCTGTCGACTCGACCTGCACCGATGTCGTAGTTATAGATGGTGTCGCGACCATCGCCTCGCGCAAACACATACGTATCGTTGCCAGCGTCGCCTGTCAGATAGTCGCTGCCTGTGCCACCCGTGAGGCGATCATTGCCATCACCGCCGGCCAGGCGATCGTCGCCGGTTCCACCGTACATGACGTCGTTGCCGGCACCGCCCGAAAGCGAATCGTTGCCATCGTCGCCGGAAAGCGTGTCGTTGCCATCGTCGCCGCTGAGGCTGTCGGCGCCACCACCACCGGAGATCGTGTCATTGCCACCGCGACCCACCAGCCAGTCGTTATCGGCGCTGCCCACGATGACATCGTCGGTTTCGTAACCGTAGATATCGTCGTTGCCGTTGCCGGCGACGAGGACCATGGCCTTCACCGCCTCGATATTCCACGTCGTACCGTCTGCAAAGCGGATCTCGTCCAGACGGTAGTCACTGTAGCCGTCATTGCGGAAGTAGTACTGGATATCGATCCGATCATCCGTACCGTTGATCTGCAGGCAGAGATCATCGCCGCTGCGCCAGACCTTCAGGTCCGATGGCGCAATCCCCGTCGCCATCTGAAGAACATCTTTGCGTCCCGCTACGTTGTCGTAGTTGTTGATGGTGTCATGTCCCGACTTACGACCAAACGCGTAGATATCGTTGCCTGCGTTTCCCGCCATATAGTCGTTGCCGGCGCCACCATCGAGTCGATCGTCACCATCCCCGCCTTGCAACGAATCGTTACCCTCACCACCATGCAGTACATCTCGGCCCGCGCCGCCCATCAGTGAGTCGTTTCCTTCGTCACCGAAAAGTTCGTCGTCGCCATCGCCGCCGCTGAGATTGTCCGAACCAAGGCCGCCATAAAGTCGATCGCTACCCTGACCACCATCAAGCGTATCTGCGCCTTCACCTCCGCTCAGGATATCGTTGCCTGCATCACCTCTCAGCACGTCGCTACCTATACCACCCAATAGGGTATCGTCTCCTCCACCGCCCCTAAGCGCCTCGCGGTCGGTTGAAAGCGTGCCTCGACTGACCAGCACGTCGCCGGACGTTGTACCCACGGTCTCCGCGCTCCCTCCGACGACAGCCGCGCCCAGAAAAATTCCTGCTGCGGCGAGCCTGTCGCGCAACGCCGGATCGCCCTGTGCATCAGTCAGCCAGGAACGCAACAAATTCTCTCCTTCCGTCCAACCACCTTCGACGAAGACCTGCCCCTTCAACTTGAGCAACTCAGCGAGATCGACCAAGGCAGCTTCAGGATTACTTGCGTGCTTGGCAACCAACGCCTCGTCCAAGCGACCAAAGTTCAGCGCCATGGCCGAGGTACCGTCCGCCCACCCGAAGTCAATCAACTCCAGGTAGCCCTTGAGCCTAGTCTGGACACTTAGGGACGCATAGACGCCTTCGAAGAATGTGTTGTAGATGTTTAGATAGTTGCTGACATTGGTGCTGCCCCACCAGATATCCGTGATGGGCTCACTGCCCAGCAGAGCTTCCACCACACGAATCTTGAGCGTGGTTTCAGCGTCGAGTGAGATAGTTTCTGGCCACGGAAGAACTTCACCGGGCCGCAGAGATATGACATTGCTTGAATTGGGATCAGATACTCCACCACCGCCATGAAGCTCAATACTCCCAACATGGAAGGTAGGGCTAGTTTTGGCCCATTCGAGCAATATTTCAGGCAGCAACGCTCGCTGCTGATCACGCGTGGTAGCCGACATGTATGATTGAACCGACTGCATCAACGCTGGAGAAAGCACGCACGCCTCTTGCAGGTCGCGCAGCTTGCCTAGGCCGCTAACATTGGCTAGTGAAGCCAGTTCAGCGGGCACCTGCACCTTTTCTACATATTGGCTGTGCAGGCTGTCGTTGGTGAAATTGAAGTCTTGGGTGATTCCTTGCACAAGACTGCCATCTGTAGCGCGTCGTTCGTAGCTGCCAGTGCCAATCAACGCACCGCCTGCGACGTTGGCTGCCGTACCGCTATTCTGCGAGGTCGAAATGCTGACGATCCCCAGTTCGGTTAGCGTGAGTAACTCACCCGCGTCGGTCAGACCATTGCCGTTCTTGTCGCGCCAGATGCGCAGACTGCCAAAATCGGCGTCTGACGCATCGATCCGGCCGTCACCATTGCTGTCCAAAGCAGCGAGCGCCTCGAAACCATTAGTAGCCCGGTGCCCATTGGGCAAGATCGTTTGATCGCCAAAGAGTTCCTTGCCCGAATCAATTGATCCGTTCCCATCCAAATCACGCACCAGCAATCCATCGCCAGATCCCACCCAGCCGGTGGCTGTGCGAATACCATCACCATCTTGGTCAAATAAAGCTCCGTTCCACCCCATATCAGCCTTGGTACCAACTAGACCATCTCCATCGAGATCCAGAGCCAACGGGTCGTAACGGACAATGCGATAGGTGTTGTCCCCATTGAGCTGGCGCGCCAGATCCATGATCGCTTGATCGAACGGACGGCCATCGAACAAACCGGAGAAAGATCCTGTTATCTGATTCCACAATGGATCGAACCAGAAATCCCAAGTATTGCCGGCACCAGTCGCAGTGTCGTGCCAGAGTTCAGCTGCCCGATCGGCAAACGCATCCCAATACGCAGGGTCATTGACCGCACCGGCCGCATTTTGGATACCTTCCGATAGGCCGTTTGCCATCCATTCCCAAAAAGCAGGATCTGCCAGCGTCCCGACGTCCTCCGGTCCGGCGACATTTTCCGCCCACCACTGGCGTGAGCCATCTACAAACCCTTGGAAGTCATTTCCAACGAGATCGAAGAATGTACCCACGCGATCCAGAGGAGTTACTCCGTGACTTGCGTAATAACTATTGAGGTCTTGATAATACGTGGCGGTTTCTTGGCTCATTCCAAGTCCGCCCAGCCCTGTAGGAAACATTGCACCTAACGTACCAGCCCACCCATCAGGTGTGAGCCCAAGGGTCGTCACCGCGACCCCTACATCGTTTTTGATGACGCCATCGAGGGAAAGTGCACCATTTAGCAACAGCGTGTTGAATACATCAACTGCCAGGACATCCGAAGCCGACTGAAAGGTCGCAGCGGTAATATCGATACCGTTTTTCTCGCCTGCGGCGTACGTCGCGCCGCGTACAAACCCTGCGTAGAATCCCGTGCCCTCATTGATATCTGCCGCGGTTGACAACCAGTTCGAAAGCCTGTCGTCCCCGCCCCCTGCAGCTACCTGCTGACTCAAGTAGCGATACATTCCCGGCAGATCTCCAGACGATTTATACCCCTCTGCGATTGAGATCTGCTCTTGGCTGAATTCAAAATTTTGGTTTGGTGATGTCATTGTCATTTCCTTTGGCAACGTACCAGTGATGAATCAACGAATGAAAGTGCGGCGGCGGTCTCGTATTTGCGCGCCGTCTTTTGCTGCCCTTGATCAATTGTGATGTAAAAGGCCATGCCGAGGAGATTCACTCGAGACACCGCCAAGATGCTTCCTAACAAATTCGGATCACTCAAACGGCCAAGAGCCACCCCGTAATCGCCTATATCGACTGGCGTGTCCCCTGAGTAAACTCTCTGAAGAGCCGAGTCGCGGCTTTCCGGATCGTTGTAGGCTGTAATAACTAAGCGATATCGCCCCATGCCTGGAACTGCCGAGGTTGGAATATGTTCTTGCGGTTTCAGGTCTTTAATGTCGTTAAATTCAATAGTTAGAAACGTGTCATCAACCGACAGAGAATGCGTGAGATGCTCTGGAACGCGTAAGCAAATATGTTTCCTTCCATCGATACTTTTTATATCAACCGTTACCTCGGAGGTTTTTGAGGGCGCATCCATCAGAAGGTTCTCCTTCTCCGCAGAGAGCATGGAATGGGAGTCGCGCTGACAGCCACCGACAATTACGGTGAGCGCTACCAGCGCCACAAATTTGTAAAATTGACATAGTGGCGACATGCTCTCTCCAATTAAAAACTGCGATAAACGGCAAATCATCAACCATAGGTAGAAAGCGACTCCGTACTAATCTCCATTAAGGTTTTTAACTTAAACATCTACTTCATAGTAATTTGATCTCCACTCAGGAGTGGATAAGGCGTATATCTGCCGCGAAAGGCAATAGTCCACTCAGCTGGTGCATGGCTAACGTTCTCGCATCGATTCCTCTGCGTGTTGCTTGAGCGGATCCAATATGTAGTCAATGACGCGCCGCTTACCGGTATTGATTTCCGCCGTCAGCGTCATGCCTGATGTCAGGTTGACCGTAATGCCATTGATCATCAATGCCGTCTTCATCATCCGCACCCGCGCCTGATAGACCAACCCGAGCTTTTCGTCCTGGATAGCGTCGTGAGAAACACTTTCCACGATGCCCTCGATGTAGCCGTAGCGTGTGTACGGAAAGCTCTCGACCTTGATCGTGGCCCGCTGTCCCGGCTGCACAAAACCGATGTCTTTGTTGAGCACCGTAGCTTCCACTTCCAGTTGCTCGTTTTCGGGCACGATGGAGAGAATGGGCTGGGCGGGTGTGACCACGCCACCAACGGTATGCATCGCAAGCTGCTGAACCGTACCGGCCACAGGAGCGCGCAATTGCATGAGCGCATTGCGCTGGGTGGTCCTGGCTACCTCGGGCTCGAATTGCTGGATCTGTTCGCGGGCCTGACGCAACTCATCCAGCAACTGACGGCGCGTGTCGGTCACGGTGACCGACAGCTCTTCCCGCGCTCCGGTGATGGCGGAGTGCAGCTCCGCTTGGCGGCTGCGCTGACCCGCTAGATCACGCTCGGCATTGATGCGCTCCTGCTTGCGCTGCAGGTAGTCCTGTTTGGGAACGTAACCGTTGCCCAACAGCTTCTCGTAGTCCGCCACCCGGGTGCGCGAGATTTCCAGATATTGTTCCAGTGGCACGACAGCCGACTCGACCGTGCGCAACTCCGCCTGCTTCTGCGCAACCATCGCCTCCAGGCTCTGCTTCTTCGCTGCGAAGGCAGCAAATTGACTGAGAGCCAGTTGTCGGGTGGCCTCAAACCGATCTGCGGGTAGCCCGGCCTCATTCGCCATCGCCGGGAGCTCTCCTGCATCCATCGCCTTGACCAAGGCCGTGGATCTTGCGGCGGCAAGTCGCGCGCTGATCAATGCTTCTTCAGCCTTTTTGCTATCGGCCGCGGTGGCGGTCGCATCCAATTCGACGAGGAGCTCGCCCTGTTTCACTGCTTGACCGTCATGAACCAGCACGCGATGGACCACGGCCGTTTCGGCTGACTGAATTACCTTGGTCCGACTGCTGGTGACTGTCTTTCCCATGGCTACGGCAACCACGTCGAGCTTGCCCACACAGGCCCAGAGCAATGCCACGCTGAACAGCGCCATGATGACCCACAGGCTCCGGCGCGGCACTGGGGACAGGGGCGAGTCAGCCAACTCCAGATGTGCCGGCAGAAACGCCAATTCCTCGCGCGTGCGCTTGATCGGTTCCAAGGCACGGCGCTCCGCCCATGCCACACGAAAGACCTGGCCGTAGCGCCGAAGCACGTCACCGATGGCACCGACTCTGCTCGTCATGTGCGTCAGCCCTGCTGCAAGTGGGAGAGGTGCGCGAAATGCCCATCGGGGCGCTTCAGCAATTCATCGGGCGCGCCGGTTTCCACGATGCGTCCCTTGTCGACGACGACGATGCGGTTGGCATGGCGCACGGTAGAAAGGCGGTGGGCGATGATCAATACCGTGCGGCCTTGGCAGATGGAGCGCATGTTGGCCATCACCGCACGCTCCGACTCGTAGTCGAGCGCGCTGGTGGCTTCGTCGAAAATGAGGATGCGTGGATCGGCCACCAGGGCACGGGCGATCGCGATGCGCTGGCGTTGACCACCGGACAGGCTGGCGCCGTGTTCGCCGACGACGGTGTCGTAACCTTGGGGAAGCTCCACGATGAATTCGTGGGCACCTGCCAATTCAGCCGCTCGAATGACTCGTTCCAGCGGCATGCCCGGATCGATCAGCGCGATGTTTTCGCGCACGCTGCGATTGAACAGGAAGTTCTCCTGCAGCACGACGCCCAGCTGGCGCCGCAGCCAGGCGGGATCGGCCAGTGCCAGGTCCGTGCCGTCGACCAGGATGCGTCCACGCTCGGGCACGTACAGTCGCTGGATCAGCTTGGTCAGCGTGCTTTTGCCGGAACCGGAGCGGCCCACGATGCCGACCACTTCGCCCGGCTGGATGTCGAGGTTGATCCCCGCCAACACTTCGGCGGTATCGGCGCGATAACGGAAGCTCAGGTTCTCGAAGGTGATGCGCCCCTCGATCGGCGGCAGCGCCATGCGGCTGCCGCCCGCTTCCGTGCGGGTGTTGAGCACGTCGCCCATCCGTTCCATCGAAATGCCGACCTGCTGGAAATCCTGCCACAACTGCGCCAGGCGCACGATCGGTGTGGATACCTGGCCCGACAGCATGGTGAAAGCGATCAACTGGCCGACCGACAGCGTGCCATCGATCACCATCTGGGCACCCCAATACAAGACCGCGACGCCGACCAGTTTCTGCAGCAATTGCACGCCCTGCTGGCCGATGTTGGCCAAGTGCGTCACGCGGAAACCGGCACTGACATAGCCCGCCAGCTGGTTGTCCCAAGTGCGCACCATGCGCGGGTCCACCGCCAGCGCCTTGACTGTGCCGATGCCCGAAATGGTCTCGACCAGGAACGACTGGTTGTCGGCGCCGCGCACGAACTTCTCGTTCAGGCGCGCGCGCAGGGTTGGCGTGATCGCGGCCGACCAGATCGCGTACAGCGGCAGCGAGATCACCACGATCAGTGTCAGCCAGCCGCTGTAGAAAAACATCACCGCCAGGAAGACGAAGGTGAACAGCAAGTCCAGCACCGAGGTCAACGTTTGCCCGGTGAGGAAATTGCGGATGTTTTCCAGCTCGCGCACGCGGGCGATGGTGTCGCCCACGCGACGCGATTCAAAATAGGCCAGCGGCAAGGCGAGAATGTGCCGGAACAGGCGAGCCCCCAGTTCCACATCAATACGACTGGTGGTGTGGGCAAACACATACGTGCGCAGCCCCGACAGCACCACGTTGAACAGCGTGATGACCACCAGCCCGATCGTGATGACGGTCAACGTGGTCATCGCGTGGTGCACCAGTACCTTGTCCATCACCACCTGGAAAAACAGCGGTGTGACCAGGGCAAACAGCTGCAGGAAGAATGAGACGACCAGCACTTCCAACAGCAGCTTGCGGTACTTAACCACCGCCGGAATGAACCAGCTGAAATCGAACTTAGCCAGCTCGGCCACCATCGAGGCGCGCGAGGCGACCGTCAGCAAACGGCCGTCATAACGAGCCAGGAGCTCATGGCGGGACAGGATGCAAGGGCGCTGGAGAGCAATGTCGTGGATCAGCACCTTTTCATCGTCGACTTTCGCCACGACGAACGCCGTACCGTCATTCATGAGGGCAAGTGCGGGCAACGCCACGCGATCCAGACGCTCGGCAGCTTGTCGGACTACTTTGGCCTTGAGGCCCAGCCGCTTCGCCGCGAGCAGCAACGCGGTCTCATCGAAAGGCTGATTGCCCCTGCCAGCGTCGTGCCGCAGTTGTGCCGCGTCCGCCGCGATACCGTGAAACTGGGCCAGCAAGACCAGCCCTTGGAGCGGCTGATCGTTTGCGGCACCGACCGTTTCCGCGGCCTCAGGTTTTTCGCGTTGTGGTTCGTGGGCAAAATCATCGGCAGCTAATGCGGCATCCATGCTCAGCCTCGGCTTCTCATACAAGATTGGAGAGGCATGCATCCATCACGTAATACGCGTTAGGGATTGGCCTCATTCCAGAGGGGAATACCTGCTCTCAACACGCATGCGCTCGCCCCTGCATTACGAAACGCAATATCGTGCGCAACCGTAATTCCTTGCCCAGTCTGCGCGCGGACCATGACAAACACAATGCGGTGTTTGTGAGGTAGATCGCAGTTGCAAGAGGGGCATCTGAATAGAAGCCTGATGACGGCTCGCCTGGGGCTTTGTCATGTCAGGCTTCCCTGATAAAACATTGACGGCATGAGCCGGCAAGGTCATGTCGATCCCTCTCCCGATGTTGGCTCCCTTCTTCGGAATACAGGAAGTCGGCGTGAGCTCGAACTGCCTTCGCGTCATCCACGGCCGCCACTCACCCGATCGCGCGACTCCAGATCCTGCGCCGTGCATACCTCGGTGTAGCCGGACTCGGCGAGCAGCGCGCGGGCGGCGTTGCCCTGGTTCCAGCCGTGTTCGAACAGCAGCCAGCCGTCGGGGTGCAGGTGGGCGCGGGAGTCGCGCACGATGCGGCGGATGTCGTCGAGGCCATCGCGGCCGGAGGCCAGCGCGCTGGCGGGTTCGTGGCGCAGGTCGCCCTGCTGCAGGTGCGGGTCGGCGGCTTCGATGTACGGGGGGTTGGAGACGATCAGGTCGAAGTGCTGGCCGGCGAGGGGCGCCAGCCAGTCGCCGTGCACGAAGGCGACATTGCCGATGGCGTGGCGTTGCGCGTTGCGCTGGGCGACGGCGAGTGCGGCGGTGCTGGCGTCGGTGGCGACCACCCGGGCCCGGGGCCGCTCGCGCGCGATCGCCAGCGCGATCGCGCCGCTGCCGGTGCCGAGGTCGGCCACGCTGCAGGTGGCGACGAGCGGCAGGCGCTGCAGCGCCAGTTCGACCAGCAGTTCGGTTTCCGGGCGCGGGATCAGCGTGGCCGGACCCACTTCCAGATCCAGCGACCAGAAGCCGCGCCGACCGGTGATGTAGGCCGCCGGCTCGCCCGCGGCGCGGCGTTCGACCAGGGCGGCATAAGCCGTCTGGACGTCCATGTCCGGCACGTCGTCGGCGTGGGTGAACAGCCAGCTGCGCGGCTGCTGCAGCACGTGCAGCAACAGCAGCTCGGCGTCGGCGCGCTCGCCGAGCCGATCGGCCGCAGCGGCCAGCATGCTGCGGACATCAGGCATGCGGCGGCTCCGTCGCCGATGGCGGCAGCTGCGGCGGCGCCGCGCCCGGCTTCGGCGCGGGCTTGCGCCAGTAGCCGCCGCGCGTCCATGCGTCGAAGGCCCAGCGCAGCCAGTCGATCAGCGACCACGCCAGCCACAACGCCCACGCCAGCATGGCCAGCTTGTACACCCACAGCGAGACGCTGAACACGCCGGCACCGGGCAATGCATTGGCGCTCTGGTCGGCGAACCAGCGCAGGTTCCACGCATTGGATGCATTGCCGGCCACGTGCATGTCCGGCAAGCCGAGCAAGCCCTTCGGCACCGCGCCGATCAGCACCACCAGCGCCAGCAGGGTGAGCAGCGCGAGGCCCAGCTGCATCAGGTTGAACTTCGTGCTGCCCAGTTGCTCCGACGGCGTGTTGCGTGCGCGCAGGCCCAGCAGGATCAGCCACACCACCACCAGCGCGTAGGCGCTCCAGGCGAACGCGGAGAAGCCGAGCCCCAGCAGCAGCCAGTGCCGGAAGCGCAGCGGCGTCGGTGCGTAACACGCCAGCAGCCATGCGGCGAACAGCAGCACGACCAGTTGCGACCAGTACAGCACCGCCGGACCGGTGGTCGGCCCCCACGTCCACAGCACCCAGCGATCCTGCGGCAGCTGCAACGCGAGGTCGACGTTCGCCACCGGCGCGTGCAGCGCGAACACCGGCGTGCGCGTGCGTGCAGCGACGCCGTGCGGCTCGCGCAGGCGCAGCGTGTAGGCGTGCTCGCCGGGCAGCAGCGGCAGGCTCAGTTTGCCGTCGCGCACGGCCAGGTTGATCGACTCGCCGTCGCGATTCGCCTCCAGCAATTCGGCACCGGCCGGCAGGCTGACCGCGTGCTCGCCGCCACGCGTGCTGCGCGCGCGCAGGCTCAGTGTGGTTTCGGTGGCACGTTCGCCGGCACGGCTGGTTACCTGCACGCCATCGAACGCGAGGCTGTCGCCGGCGATCGCCACCGGCTTGCTGAAGGCCAGCTGCAGGCTTTCGCCGGGCAGCGGCTGGTACAGCAGCCCGTCGTCGCTGGCGCTGGTCGGCACGCCCTTCGCGTCCACGTGCCACATCGGCGCGGCGTGGATGGCCCACACCTCGGCACGCTCGCCCAGCGCCGGCGCCTTGAGCGCCAGCGTCGGAGCGTGATCGAGGCGGCTGCTCCAGCTCACCACGCCGCTGTTCGCGTTGAAGGTGATGCTGATGCGGCCATCCTTCACCAGCACGTCGTCGCCCAGCGGATGCTCGCCCGGCAGCAGCGGCAGCGTGACGCTGAAGCCGCTGTCCTGTGGAGCGATGCGCTCGACCGTGTTCTCGACAGTCCAGTCGACGCCCAGCTGCAGGCTGCGGGTCAGCCGCACATAGGGCGGGAAACTCTGCGCTGGCGGAAGATCCTTGCCGTCGGTGGCCGTGCGCATGCGTTGCAAGGCAATGCTGTCGCCGAGCGGGCGACCGTCGTCGACGCCCGCCAGCGACCAGCCCTGGCCGCTGAACACGATGCGCTGCGGGCGCAGCACGAAGCGCAGGCTGGCGTTGTCGGTCGCGCCGATGCGGTAGCGCAGGCTGACCCGATGCACGCCACGCTCCAGCCGCAGCAGCAGCTGATCGCCGCGACGACTGAGCGGTGCATTCGCATGGCCGTCCACGCCGACGTCGAGCAGTTGCAGGGCGTCGTCGGTTTGCGGCAGCGGCAGCGCGACCGTCGCACCAATGTGTGCTTCCAGTTCCGCATCCAGCGTGTCGCCGCCGGCCTGCACTTGCGCCTGCGCCACGGCGGCGCAGGCTGGCGCGCACTTCGGCGCCTCCGTCAGCCGGCCGCGCAACTGGTTCAGCAAGTCCTGGCTGGGCAGATTCTGTGCATGCAGGCCGGCAGGCAGCAGCGCGATGACCAGCAAGGCGGCGCTCACCGCAGCACCGCCGCGCCAGTCGCGCCAGCGACCGCGCAGAGGCATCAGCAGCAGCGGCACCAGCTTCGCCAGCAGCAGCGCCAGCAGTCCCACCATGACCACCCGCAGCAGCCGCACCAGCCACGCCGGCGCGATCACCAGCCGCGTGCTCTGCTCCGCCGTGACCGGGCCGGACCAGCCGAGCCGGTAGTCGTTGCCCTGATTCCAGCTCGGCATGCCGGCGCCGGCCTGGATCAGGCTGCGGTTGTCGATCTGATCGCTCATCCTCGATTTCGATCCCCGCGCCACGAGATAGCTCGCAAGAGACTCCGCGGTGAGCTCATTGCGCCCCCCGACGGATGCCGCGTCTATGGTTGGCAACGATGAAGCAACCATATTCGATGACACTTCTTCCACTGGGGCAGGCGGCGCCGGTGGCGCGGGCGGTGGTGCCGTCTGCTGGATGATCTTCGGCGGTGGCTGCTTCATCTCGGCGCGCGCATACATCTCGCCCTGCACTGCCTGCGCGGCATAGCCAGCCGAGACCATCCGGTCCTGATTACCGCCTTCGAGTTGCGGATGCAGCGCGTACTGCAACTGCACCGCGGCGAACGGCAGCGTCCACAGCACCGCCAGCGCGAAGATCGCCACCGCACCGACGCGTGCCGCCATGCGCAGCCGTCCTTCCGGCAAGGCGCGCAGCAGCAGCGCCAGTGCCAGCGTCACGGCCAGCGTCCATAGCGGTGCCGCGTGCTCATGCTGCGCCAGCGCCAGATAGCCGGCCGCCAGCAGGGCCCATGGCCAGCCAAGCAGACGGCCGGCGAGCAGCGCGATCAGGGCCACCACGAACAGATCGAGCAGGCTCCACTGGCCGACCCACGAATCGGGCGAGCGGTCCACGCCGATCGCGCCGAGCAGGCGGTAGCCGTGCGGCAGGTGCAGGGTGGCGTCGATGCTTTCCAGCGGCAGCTGCCAGCCGGCACTGGGAATCGCGCCGCGGTGCGTGGGCAGGCGCAGGCCGGCGTCGAGATCAAGCTGCTGCTCGCGCAACTCGACGCCGCTGCGGCCACCCTCGCCCTTGCTGACCAGCAGCGGCTCGCCATCCTGGCTGGCCCGCTGCAACTGCCACGGTGCCGCCACGTCGAGGCGCTGGTGATGACGCAGCTCGCCGCTGAGGCGGTCGGCCACGCTGAGGCCGCCGCCGTCGAAGTCCAGCCACAGCTGGCGTTGCAGGTGCAGCTGGTCGCCCTTGCCGCCCTCGTCGCCGCGCGTGCCCTGCTCGATCGCCAGGCCCGTGCCATCGTCCAGCACGAAGGCCGGCAGCTCGCTCCACTCGCCCGGCACACCGGCTTGCGCGGCATCGGTGGCGTTACCTTCCACCCGGGTATTGCGCAGGGCGGAATCATCGTCGTAGCTCCAGATCTCCTGTCGCGGCCACGGCGCCGCCGGCAGCTTCAGCGCCACCTTGCCCAGCGGCGCGACGCTGCGCGCGGCAAGCGTGACCGTCCACTGGCCCGGCCGCAGTTGCACGCGCAGCTGGCCGTCGTTCTCCAGCCGTGCCGGCAGGTCGCCGGACAAGGCGGTGGCCACAAAACCTTCCGGCAGCACCGGGCCGAGCGACTGCTCGCGCGCGCTGCCGGTGACGTTGAACTGCAACTGCGTTTCCAGCGTGGCCGGCAGGCCATCGGCGAGGCGGCGATAAACGCGCAGCGACAGCGCATCGGCGGCGCGCTGCGTAGCGGCGGCCTCGCCCAGGGTGAGCTGATCGCCGTTGCGTTCGATGCGAGTCACTGCCCCACCGTCGACGCTCAACGCCACCAGCCCGATGGTCATCGGCATGCGCAAGCGCGTCGGGCGCACCGTCCACGGCAGCGTGCCGCGCAACTGGTAATCGCCCGGTGCAAGCCACAGCATGGGTACGCCGTCACGCTGCAGCACCGTGGCCGGCTGGTTGTTCGCACTGACCTGCTGCGGCCAACTTCTCGTGTCACCGGGCAGTGCCACCCAGCTCGGCGCATCCACGCGGGCGTCCAGGCTGAAGCGGCCGCCGTCCTTGCCGGCATCGAGGACCAATCGGCCGGGCCACGCGCATTGATGGCTGCCGGCATTCGGCGCCTGGGTCGCGAGAAACGGACAGTCGTGCTGCGGCACGTCGTGCAGCACCCAGCCCTGCCAGTCGCGCAGCGGCGGCGGTACGTCCTGCGCCGGCAGCGGTGCCGCCAGCAGCAACCACAGACCCAGCAGTCCGAGCGTTCGAGCAAGCATGCCATTCTCCCTGTGTGCCGTGCGGCCGGCACAGTGTAAGTGGAACATGACAGGCGCAGCAGGCGGCGCCGCCCCGGTCGCAGTTCTGGCACGAAACGATCCCGGCCACTGATTCAACGCAGCCGGCGGCACAACGGGGTTGCGTGCCGACATCGACGGCGCCGTATAGTGGAACGCGCTTTCCCGCCACGGTGAACCGCATGACCCGGCTCAATCGCCAACTGCGCCTCAGGACCCGCCCCGAAGGCCTGGTCCGGCGCGAGGATTTCGACCTGGTCGAACAGCCCGTGCCCGCGCTGAAGGACGGCGAGGTGCTGGTGCGCGTGCTGTATATCTCGATGGACCCGACCAACCGCGTGTGGATGCGCGACATCCCGCAATACCTGCCGCCGGTGGCGATCGGCGAGGTGATGCGCGCGCTCGGCCTGGGCCGCGTGGTGCAGTCGCGCTCGGCGCAGTACCACGAAGGCGACCTGGTGCAGGGCGTCACCGGCTGGCAGGACTACCTGGTACTGCACGAAAGCGTCAAGGGCTACGTGCGCCTGCCCGCCGACCCCGGCATCCCGCTGCCCACCCTGCTCGGCGCCGCCGGCATGAGCGGCGTCACCGCCTACTACGGCCTCACCGAGATCGCCCCGGTGCAACCCGGCGAAACCCTGGTGGTCTCCGCCGCCGCCGGCTCGGTCGGCTCCGTCGCCGGCCAGCTCGGCAAGATCATGGGTGCGCGCGTGGTCGGCATCGCCGGCGGCACCGACAAATGCCGTTACCTCACCGACGACCTCGGCTTCGACGCCGCCGTCGACTACAAGGCCGCCGACTTCAGGCAGCAACTCAAGGCCGCCACGCCGGACGGCGTGCACGTCAACTTCGAAAACGTGGGCGGCGAAGTCATGCGCGCGGTGCTTTCGCGCATGGTCATCGGCGGCCGCGTCGCCCTATGCGGCCTGATCTCCGGCTACAACAGCGGCGAAAAACCCGGCGACGACTTCAGCCCGTTCATTATGAAACGGCTGCGCATGCAGGGCTTCCTGGTGCTCGATTACACGAAGACGAAGGAGGCGGTGGAGACGATCGCGAGGTGGATCCGGGAGGGAAAGTTGAAGGCAGAGGAGACGGTGGCGGAAGGGCTGGAGAATGCACCCGTCGTCCTCAACCGGTTGTTCGATGGAAGTCATCGGGGGAAGTTGGTGTTGCGGGTGGATGCGCAACCATAAGATGTGACAGTTCTGTAGAGTCCGCTATCGACCCAAAGCGGACATTCGCATGCCGTTGCTGTGCTTTTGATCTGGCTCTTCTGAAAAGTACGCGCAGGATGCGCGTCGCTCTACCCGGGGCCCCTCTGAAGCGGCGGGCGGGTGGAGGATAAGCCCGCAGGGTGGTTCGCATGGATGCGAACCAGTTTGGCGTCAGGGCAGGCGACGGCGTGGATGCCGGAGTTGAGGCAACGCAGGAGCGGTTGCCCGACGCCCGGAAAGCGCGCAAGCGGGGTGGCCTTCTCTTTTGGTCAATTTTCTCTTGGCCACGCAAGAGAACAGTGACTCGGTCGCCGCAGGCGATCGATCGCTCTGCTCTGCTTTTCGCAAACTGGCAGGCCAGCACACTACTCAATCCGAAATCGCCAACACACACTCGTCCGCCCCATAACTCCGGCAACAGACAGGAAAGATCGACAACCCATTGGGCGCGATGGCCGGCCCGAGCAGTCCCTCCAGAAAACCGCTGAAGAAGCTGCAGCCGGAACGGCCGTCTTCCGTGCACAGCGGGCTGTCGTGGATGTGCAGCTGGCCACCCTGCTGGTCGACCTCGACCAGCGCGCGCAGCGCGGGGGCGCCGATGTGCTCGATCGCCTCGCGCAAGTCCAGCCCGTCATCCAGCGCGTACTCGCGCGCGAACACCCACGCACCCGTGCGCCGCCCCGCCAGCGTGAGCGAGGATTCGCGTGCGGCCTCGGCGACCGAATTCGCCAGCGCCAGCAGCTGCGGCACGATCTGCGGGTAGTCGTACTCCAGTTCCCGCAGCGCCTTCTCGACGGCCGCCGCATCCGGCTCCAGCGGGACCAGCTCGACGAACGGCGTCGCGACCACGGGTGCGGGTGCCGGTGCGGGCGCCCGCGGCGTGGGCAGGATGAATTCGAACTCCGGTTCCGCCGGCGGCTCTCGGGGTGGCTCCGGCGCGTCTGCCGGCGCGGATCCCGCGACCGGCTCGACGCTCCGGATCCGGTCTCCCGCCATCGGCGCCGCAGGTGTCGCGACGGGCGCGAGTGCTGTCGAAGCAACGGCCGCTGCCGGCGGAACCACGACCGCTGGCCCCACCATCCTGTGCGACGCCGCGAAATGCGGCGCCGGCTCGCCTTCGACGAAGGGGAAAACCTTGACGCTGATGAAACGGTCGTACGCGTCCAGCGCCGCCTCGAGTGTCCGCTTCTTGCGCGGTGGTCCGCGCACGACCATCGTCAGCAGGATGCCGTGGTGATCCTGCAGCAGACGCTGCCGCTGCAAGGTGAATCCGCTGGCCATGACGAGTCGGCCGACTTCGATCAGCAGGCCCTCCCGGTTTTCCGAGAGGCCCTGGATTTCCAGCTCGATCATCAAGCCCCCTGTAGGCGATGCCGATGGAACACGTTGTGTGGAACGACGTCGCCGCGTGCAGGCCATGCGCTGCAGCGGAAGACGCGCGATTCGTGGGGATTCTAGGACCAACCGGAAGGAAGAGGCGATATCGGGGTCACACCGGAGCGTCTCGCATGCCCTGCTTTGGCCATGGCTCAGGCGGCTTTCAACAACCTCCGTGGCATCCCGCCAACGAAGGACGTATCGTCCAACCTCCCTCCATCAGGCTCCTCATGGCAATCCCGAAGCCTTTCCCCCACGCCGGCTTCCTGGGCCGGCTGGAGCACAGCAGCGCATCGGTGCCTGCGGCCACGCTGCCGGCATCACTCGCCGGCGTCCTCCTGATCGCGGAAGGCTCCGGCCAACCGATGCCAGCCGCTACTCATCTGGCCCAGCTGCTGAAGGCGCGCAAGGCCGTGCTGCAGGCGTCGTTCGATACGGACCTGGTAGCCGACGATCTGCGTCGGTATCAGAAATTCGCCAGGCCGGGCCAGCCATCGCCGCATATCGTCCAGCTGCGGCAACAGCAGGCCGCCGCGCGACAGGCGTCCCATCAGTCGAAGCAATCCTTCATCAGGGCCGCGGCGGCGTTCGTGCGGCAGGCCGGGATCGAGGTGCCGCCGCGGGTGGCGCTTGATGTCTTCATCACCGGCTGGATCGAGGCCAACGTGCCGAAAGACGTCGTCGCCGCAACCTGACCGCGGCTGGCCGAAGGGCTTTTCGATCCGCGCAAACCAGACAGCCGGCACGTTTGCCGTGCCGGCCGTTTCCGTTCCACCCTGCTTTCAGCGCAGGATCGCGGCCGGATCCTGCTTCGCCTTGAGCGCGCTGCACAGCTGGATCGACTCGCCCGTCTGCGCCAGGCCACGGCCGATGCCGGCGGCATCCTTCTCGCGCGGCCTGAAGAATGCCTGCAGGCGGTCGTACTCGGCCGTGCTGCAGCCACCGCCACCGGCCAGCGACGGCAGGCGGCCGCCGGAGAAGCTGCCGGTGCGATCGAGGATCTGCTGGTAGTGGGCGGTGAACCAGGTCCACATCGCGTTGCGCTGGGCCAGGGTGTCGCGGCCGGCGCGCAGCAGCATGCCCATCTCGCCGACCTTGACCGGCCTGGTCAGGGCGAAGTTGCGCACCTGCTCGGTCAGCGCCGGATCCTCCACGCTGGCCAGGCCGCCGAGGATGCCGTTGCGCAAGGCCGGGTCGCTGGTCCTGGGCAGCTCGGCGATCAACGCATCGACCGCGTTCTTGCCGTGTTCCTGCACCGCCACGCCCAGCGCGTCGCCGAGCAGGTCGGGATCGGCGGCAGCCAGGTCCAGACGGCCATCCGCCTTCGGCTTGAGCGCCGCCTCACCCTGCTTGAGCAGGGCCGCACGCACTTCCGGCAGCTTGAAGTCGAATGCCAGCGAGCTGGCCAGGTTGCTGCGCATCAGCGAGTCGTCTTCCGGCTCGCCCGCCTTGCGCTGATAGCCGAGTTGCTCCAGGCGCGGCAGGTAGGCCGCCTTGGCCCAGTCGGCCAGGCGGGCACGCTGCGCATCGGTGGCGGCGATGCGGTGATAGAGCTGCGCCGCCTGGTCCAGCGGCACGGTGGCCACTTCGCGGATCTTCGAAGCGGTCAACGGTTGCAGTGCGGCCAGCATGTCGCCGGCATCGAGGTCGCCATGGCGGAAGCTGGCGCCGATCGCGTCGGCGTAGGCGAGCTGCTCGGCATCGCTGAGCTTGCCGACCTGCTTGACCAGCGCGCCCAGTTCCGACTTGTCGAGGCTGAAGCGGTAATAGCCGCTGGCGTTCGCGTTCGGCATGATCCAGGTCGGCTTGCTGGCGCCGGCCAGCACCATCGAGCCGGTCGCCTTGTCGAGCATCTCGCAGGCGACCTTGCTGGACGAGGCTCCATCTTTGCCGTTGGCGGCGGTGCCGTAGCGCACGCACACCGGCACGCCCCAGATGCGCTGCGCATCGCCCGTGCTCCCGATCGGCAGGTAGCGGCTCTGGCTCAGCTGCAGCACGGTCTGGCCGTTTTTCTGTTCCAGCCTGGTCGCCACGTACGGCACGCCGGACTGGTCGAGGAAGCTCTTGAAGGCGAGCTTGAACGCATCGCCCTTGTCGGCGGCGGTGGCGATCGCGGAGACCAGGTCGTCGGCGGTGGCGTTGCCGTACTTCTGGCTCTGGATGTAGGCGCGCATGCCCTTCTGGTAGGTCTTCTCGCCCACGTAGTTCTCGAACATGCCGATGACGCTGGCGCCCTTCTGGTAGGTGATGCCGTCGAACGCGGTCATGATGTCGCCGTTGCCGGTGATCGGCTGGCGGATGCTGCGCGCGCTGACCAGGCTGTCGTTGTTCATCGCGCCCTGGCCGCCGCGCACGCGGTCGAGATCGGCGCGGTATTCCGGGTGCACCTGCATGGTGACCTTCTGCTGCATCCAGGTGGCGAACGCCTCGTTGAGCCAGATGTCGTTCCACCATTCGGTGGTGACCGTGTCGCCGGTCCACTGGTGCGCCAGCTCATGCGCGTTGACGTTGAACGAGCCCTGCACGTTGCGCGCCGGCGAATCCTTGTCGATCAGCAGCAGCCAGTCGCGGAAGGTGACCAGGCCCGGGTTCTCCATCGCGCCGGCCTCGAAGTCCGGCGCGGCCAGCAGGTCGAGCTTGTCGAACGGGTAGCCGAAGCCGTAGTAGTTCTCCAGCGCGTGGATGATGCCCGGCGTTTCGCCCAGCACGTGCTTCATGCGCTGCCCCTCGCCCTTGGCGGCGATGCCGCGCAGCTGCAGCGGCCTGGCGCGGTAGGCGTCGGGCGAGATGTCCGGGCCGGCGACGATGTCCCACGGGCCCACCGCGAATGCGACCAGGTAGGTCGGCAGCGGCAGCGTCTGCGCGAAGGTCACGGTCTTCCAGCCCTTGCCGGCCGGCTGCTCCTTCACCTGTCGGGTGTTGGCCGCCACGTTTTCGTGGTCGGGCACGGTGATGCTGAGGTCGAACGGGGTCTTGAAGCCGGGCTCGTCGAAACCGGGGAAGGCGAAGCGCGCGCTGATCGGTTCCATCTGCGTCATCGCGTACGGCTGGCCCTTCGCGGTGACCTTGTACAGGCCCTGCAACTGCGCGTTGAGCGGCGCGGTGTACTCGAACTTCAGGGTCAGCTGCTGCGGCTTGAGGGTGCTGCCGAAATCCACCCGCACCACGCCGGCCTTCGGATCCACGCTGACGTACTTGCCGGCATGCACCTTGCCGGCGGCGTCGGTGATCGTCACCTTCGACACCTTCAGCCCGGCGCCATCCAGCCACAGGTGGTCGGAGACCTGGGTCAGCTTGACCTTGATCGTGGTGGTGCCGGAGAAATCCTGCTGCGCCGGATCGACCTTGAACGCCAGCTGGTACGACTGCGGCACGGCCCAGCCGGGCAAGCGGCCCTGCGGCACCTGGTCGGCGGTGGCGGCAAACGCCGCGCCGCAGCAGGCGGCCAGCGCGGTGAGCAGAAGAGGACGGGCGAGTCGGCGCATGGTGATTTCCCTGGGTACGTGGAGAATCCCCACGCTAGAGCCAATACTGTTCAGATACGAAGCACCGGCACTGGCTGATGCCTCTGGTGGAGTAACTCGCCGCGATGGCGGACGTTGAAGTTGCTCATCTTGCGCTTGACGCCGCGCGGGTTGAAGTGACCCCGACTGCTGACGCAGCGGCCCTGAGCGATCGCGTCGAGCAGCGCATGACGCCACGCTGCCAGGCGCTCAGGGGGGAACGGCCGCAGCTTGCGGCATCTTGCGCTTGATCACGCGCACGGCGTGAGTGAAGCTCAAACGATCCGGATCGAGCCCTCTGGGCCAGGCGGCTTGCGCCATGAGCTGGCGCACGGCGAAGTGCGCCAGCAGCAAGCCCCACAGCTCCTGCTGCACCAACTCCGGCGTCTTGCTGCGCAGCACTGTGCTGTGGCCACGCAAGTGCGTCTTGAACTCGTCGAAGACGCCCTCGATCTCCCAGCGTTCGTGGTACAGCGCCGCCAACTCCAGGGCCGGGGCCGCCTGCGGATCGAGGAGGTTGGTCACCAGCCGGTAGTGGTCTTGCCCCGGCGTGGCCAGGCCCTGCAGCGCGTAGTCGATCACCCGCACCGTTTGTCCCGAGCACCGCGCGCGATCCGCGCTGTCGAAGACCGTGCTGAGGTAGGAGCCATCGGGCAACGCTTGCTGCACCGGCAACCCCAGGTTGGACTTGACCCGCCACGCCAACTTGGCGCCGCTGGCACAGGCGCTCTGCCAGAGCTTGAAGCCGTAGAAGTTGCGGTCAGCCAGCACCAGCATGTCCGCCGTGAGCTTGGCCGGCAGCAGCTCGGCGGCCAGGCTCTGTTCACTACGGCGGTAGGGGGCCACGCTGGCCGCCACCACCGCATGCGTGCCGCATTCCACCAAGCCCAGCACCCGTGCCTGCGGGAAAGCGGTCTCGCCACGCGAGGCGCCGGGGTAGCCAAAGAACGCGGCGTTGGCCGCCTCATCCGCCACGTCCAGGCAACTGCCATCCAGCGCCATGACGCGAAACCCCCGATACCAAGCCCCCGGCGCTTCCGGCGCGGCCAGCGGCCGCAGCACCCGTTCGGCCAGTCGACGCATCACCTCGGGCCCCAATCGGGTGCGCGCCTGCGAGATCGCCGACTTGCTGGCCTGCACCGCGCCCGCTTCGCCGCCGCCCAACCACTGCAGGCCTTCGCACACAACGCGCAGCACTTCCTCCAGGGGCGCCTCCCGCCACAGCGCCAGCGCCATGACGTAGTACACGACCGCCGGCGCCGGCAGCCGGCGCTCGCGCTGGCTGGCCTTGCCGGTGTCCGCCAACACCTCCTCGATCAGGGCGCGCGGACACACGCTGGCCAACACTCCCGCGCTGATCAGATGGGCAACGTCAACTTGCGCCGCCAGTGCCTTGCGAGTTCTCGCCATCGTTTCCGTCCATCGAAGCCTCGATGGAGCCCGATTGTGCACGAGAAACTTCTATCTGAACAGTATTGACGCTAGAGCCGGCATGACCTTCGACCCAGTGCCAGAAGGCATGCCCGGGGGCCGGCACGCGTGCTCCAGGGCCGGCCGCGAAGGAATTCCGAACAAAAAAAACCGGCGACGAAGCAAGCTTCATCACCGGCCGGGAAAGCCCGCGCGCCTGCGGGGGAGAGGGAGGGAGCTCCGACGCGCGGGGTGTCACGAGCACAACATGGGCACAGGATAAGGCCCTCGCTTGCATTGCTCCAATTGATTGTTACCATCCCGGCCATAGCGTATGGCTATTGCCAAGCCGGGACGATCCATGAACCTTCGCGATCTCCAGTACCTGGTGGCCCTGGCCGAGCATCGACACTTCGGCCGCGCGGCCGAGGCCTGCTTCGTCAGCCAGCCCACCCTGTCCACCCAGATCAAGAAACTGGAGGAGGAGCTGGGCGTGCCGCTGGTCGAGCGCACCCCACGCAAGGTGCTGCTGACCGAGATCGGCCGCGACATCGCCATCCGCGCGCGCGACGTGCTCAACGGGATCGAGCAGATCCGCAGCGTGGCCCGGCGCACGCTGGACCCGGAATCCGGCACGGTGCGGCTGGGCATCTTCCCCACCCTGGGTCCGTACCTGCTGCCGCATGCGCTGCCGCTGGTGCGCAACGCGTTCCCCAGGCTGGAACTGCTGCTGGTCGAGGAAAAGACCGAGGCGGTGCTGCGCCTGTTGCGCGAGGGCAAGCTGGATGCCGGCATCCTCGCCCTGCCGCTGCACGAGGACAGCCTGCACAGCGAGTTCCTGTTCGAGGAACCCTTCCTGCTGGCGGTGTCGGAAGCCCATCCGCTGGCGCACAAGCAGGGCCAGCTGAAACTGGCCGACCTGTCCAACCAGAACCTGCTGCTGCTGGAAGACGGCCACTGCCTGCGCGACCAGGCGCTGGAGGTGTGCCACCTGGCCGGCGCCGCCGAACGCAGCGGCTTCCGCGCCACCAGCCTGGAAACGCTGCGGCAGATGGTGGCGGCGAACGTCGGCATCACCCTGCTGCCGGTCACCGCGGTGAAGCCGCCGGTGGCACCGCTGGACAACCTGCACCTGATCGAGTTCAAGGGCCATCCGCCGAGCCGGCGCATCGCCATGGTCTGGCGCAAGAGCTCGGCGATGGACGATTTCCTGAAACGGCTGGCGGCCGTGTTCCGGCAGTTGCCGACGGATCTGCTGAACCCGCATACGGCAGCGTCGCCTGCCATAGCGGCGAAGCCCGTCCGTCCCGCGCGCAAGGCGGCGCACTGATAGCTGCAGGCTATTTGCCCGATCTAGACAATCAATTTCATCATTCGCCCGCCGGGCGCTAGGCTGGGCGGGTCACGACCGTGAAGGCCGCGCTTGCAACCCCTCCCAGCCCAACGCCACGAGGTGATGTCATGAGCAACCTGAAAGGCTCCAAGACCGAGCAGAACCTGAAAGACGCCTTTGCCGGCGAGTCGATGGCGAACCGCCGCTACCTGTACTTCGCCGCCAAGGCCGACGTGGAGGGCTACAACGACGTCTCCGCGGTGTTCCGCTCCACCGCCGAAGGCGAGACCGGCCACGCCCACGGCCACCTGGAATACCTCGAAGCGGTGGGCGACCCCGCCACCGGCCTGCCGTTCGGCGGAACCCAGCTGAACCTGAAGAGCGCCATCGCCGGCGAAACCCACGAGTACACCGACATGTACCCGGGCATGAGCAAGGCCGCGCGCGAGGAAGGCTTCGACGAGATCGCCGACTGGTTCGAGACCCTGGCCAAGGCCGAACGCTCGCACGCGAACCGCTTCACCAAGGCACTGGGCGACATGGCCTGAGGGACCGCCGAACACGGCCGCCATCCCGGCTACGGCCGGGATGGCGATGGGGAATCCGCTCCTGATCCGCGGGAAGACAGACAATGGCCGATCCCACCCAAGGCACGCGCGAAGGCAACCTGGACGCGCCCACCCGGCACCCGCTGGACTGGACCAACCCCGACTTCATGGACCAGCAGTCGCTGGATGCCGAACTCGAACGCGTGTTCAACATCTGCCATGGCTGCCGCCGCTGCGTCAGCCTGTGCCACGCCTTCCCCACCTTGTTCGACCTGATCGACGCGTCGGCGACCATGGAGATCGACGGCGTCGACAAGGCCGACTACCCGAAGGTCACCGAGCAATGCTACCTGTGCGACCTGTGCTACCAGACCAAGTGCCCGTACACGCCGCCGCACCCGTGGAACGTGGATTTCCCGCACCTGATGCTGCGCGCCAAGGCGGTGGCATTCGAGCGTGACGGCGTGCCGCTGTCGTCGAAGATCCTGTCCAGCACGCGCGCGGTCGGCAAGCTCGCCTCGATCCCGGTGGTGGTGCAGGTGGTCAACGCCGCCAACCGCAACCCGGCCGCGCGCCAGCTGCTGGAAAAGACCATGGGCGTCGACGCGAAGGCGCGCGTGCCCGAATACCACTCGCCCACCGCGCGCAAGCGCCTGCGCGACCTCGACGGCAGCGGCGAAGCGGTTCCGGCCGGCCGCACGCGCGGCAAGGTCGCGCTGTTCGCCACCTGCTATTGCGACCACTCCGAGCCGGTGGTGGTCGAGGACCTCGCCGCGGTGCTGCAGCACAACGCGATCCCGACCCGGCTGGTCGAACAGGAAAGCTGCTGCGGCATGCCCAAGCTGGAACTGGGCGACCTGCAGACGGTGAAGAAGTACAAGGAGCGCAACATCCCGGTGCTGGCGAAAATGGCGCGCGACGGCTGGGACTTCACCGCGGCGATCCCGTCCTGCGTGCTGATGTTCAAGCAGGAGCTGCCGCTGATGTTCCCCGATGACGCCGACGTGGCGCTGGTGCGCGAGCGCTTCTTCGACCCGTTCGAATACCTGGCCGAACGGCACAAGGCCGGCCTGCTGCAGACCGACTTCAAGACTTCGCTGGGCAAGGTCGCCTGGCACGTGGCGTGCCACCAGCGCGTGCAGAAGATCGGCCCGAAGACGCGCGAGATACTGCAACTGGTGCCGGATACCGAGATCACCACCATCGAACGCTGCTCCGGCCACGACGGCACCTACGGCGTCAAGCACAAGACCTACGCGATCTCGCGCAAGCTGGCCAAACCGGTGGAGAATCGCGTCGAGCAAGCCGAGCCCGACCACCTCACCAGCGACTGCCCGATGGCCGGCGGCCACATCGCCCACGGCCTCGACGACAAGCCGGCGGCGGAACATCCGCTGAGCCTGCTGCGCAAGGCCTACGGCATCTGAGCATGGACAAACTCACCCGCGCCGACCTGCTCAGCCTGGAAGCCTACGCGCAGCAGCGCGGCGAATTCCGCTCACGCGTGATCGCGCACAAGAAGCAGCGCACGGTGCATATCGGCGAGCACCTCACGCTGATCTTCGAGGATCGCCTGAGCATCCAGTACCAGGTGCAGGAAATGCTGCGCATCGAGCGCATCTTCGAGGCCGGCGGCATCCAGGACGAACTGGACGCCTACAATCCGCTGGTCCCCGACGGCAGCAACCTCAAGGCCACGATGCTCATCGAATATGCCGATGTCGAACAGCGCAGGCGCGAACTGGTGCGCCTGCGCCACATCGAGCACGCGATTACGCTGAACGTGCACGGCCACCCCGCGGTCACCGCCATCGCCGACGAGGACATGGAGCGCAGCAACGACGAGAAGACCGCCGCCGTGCATTTCCTGCGCTTCGAACTCGGTCCCGCGATGATCGCGGCCTGGCGCGCCGGCGCCGCGGTCACGCTGGCCTCGACCCTCCCGGCGATGCCGCTCGACACCACCCTCACACCCGGGCAGTCGCGCGCCCTGGCGGCGGATTTCGCCTGAGCATGCGCAAACTCCTGATCGCCGCCGCCCTGCTGCTGGTGCTGCTGGGCGTGTTCTCGCACAGGCATCACGCACCGCTGCAACCCGAACCTGGCGTGCTCGCCGCCGAGGTGCCGGTGCAGGTCGACCTCGACCACGGCGCGAAGCTGCAGCGCGGCGACACCACCCTGACCACCCGCGCGCACTTCGACATCACCGCCCGCGTGCTGTCGCGCAAGGACTACTCATGGGGTGCCGACGCCGACCTGGTACCGCTGGACCTCGCCCTCGGCTGGGGCCGCATGTCCGACAGCGACGTCCTGGCAAAGATCGACATCACCCAGTCCGGCCGCTTCTACTACTGGCACGTCGAGGCTTTCCCGATCCCGCGCCGCGAGATCGAGACCTCCAGCGCGAACATGCACATGATCCCCGCCGACGCAGAGGTGAAACGCCAGCTCGAACAGGTTCGCCCCGGCGAGGTCGTGCACATCGAAGGCTTCCTGGTCGACGCCAGCCGTGCCAATGGCTGGCACTGGAACACCTCGCTGAGCCGCGACGACACCGGCACCGGCGCGTGCGAGCTGGTCTACGTGGAGAGTGTCGGCGCGGCCGCGCCCTGAGTAGCCCACCGCGCGACGTGCCGATGGGCGGGACTCAGTAGCGCAGCAGGCTGTGCAGCGGTCTGCCGGCATGCCAGCGGCTGCGCCCCCGCAACGCGGGCAGCTCGATCACCACGCTGGCGCCGAGCAGTTCGGCCCCCAGTTCGCCGACCAGGGCCGCCGCTGCCGCCAGCGTACCGCCGGTTGCAAGTACGTCGTCGGCCAGCAGCACGCGCTCGCCGGGCCTGAACGCGTCGCGCTGCACCTGCAGCTGGTCGCTGCCGTACTCCAGCCGGTAGTCCACCGTCGCCACCGGCGGCGGCAGCTTGCCCGGCTTGCGCAGCGGGACGAAGCCGGCGTGCAGCTTCTGCGCCAGCGCGGCGCCGAAGATGAAGCCGCGCGCCTCGATGCCGCACACCGCCTGCACACCGCTGCCCTGCCACGGCTCGGCCAGCGCGTCGATGCAGCGGGCAAAGCTGCCGGCATTGACCAGCAGCGGGGTGACGTCGCGGAACATCACGCCGGGCCGCGGGAAATCGGGCACGGCGCGGATCAGTGCGGCGAGGTCTTGCATGGGGTTTCCTCGGGAATGCGCGCGGCCACGCAACTCAGCAGGGCATGGCCAGCGGGTCGTCCGGCAGGTCATCGCCCACGATCGCCTGCCGCGCCTCGATGAGCCGGGCCTCGACCTCGCCCACGATGCCGCTGGCGGCGGCCAGGCTCGATTCGGGCACCATCACCGCGATGTAATCCATCGCCGGCAGCTGGCCCACCGCGCCGGTGAGGTACTCGCCGGCAATGAACGCCGGGATGCCGTCGGCCTCCAGCGCATCCTTGACCAGATGGGCATCGAACAGGTTTTCGGCGCGGTAGACGGTGTGCATGCCTGCACGCTAACCCGCACGGCGACGCGGGGCAAGCTGCAGCGCCGGCCACGGCCCGTCCTGCGCCCGGTGGCGGCGACAGGGTAAACTTGGGCGTTTCCGCTACCGCCTGCGAGTCCAACCCGATGTCGAACGAGCATCCCGCCACTGCATCCGCCAGCGCGACTCCGCATCAGGCGGCTCCGCATCAGGCGGTTCCACATCAGGCGGCTCCGCATCAGGATTTCATCCGGCAGATCGTGCGCGACGACCTCGCTGCAGGCAGGCACAGCGCGGTCCACACCCGCTTCCCGCCCGAGCCGAACGGCTACCTGCACATCGGCCACGCCAAGGCGATCTGCCTGAGCTTCGGCATCGCGAAGGAGTTCAGTGGCTGGTGCAACCTGCGCCTGGACGACACCAACCCGGGCAAGGAAGACCCCGAATTCGTCCAGGGCATCAAGGACGACGTGCGCTGGCTCGGCTTCGAGTGGCACGAGCTGCGCCACGCCTCGGACTACTTCGACGTGTTCTACCGCAGCGCCTGCAAGCTGATCGAGGACGGCGTGGCCTACGTCGACGACCTCAGCCCCGAGGAGATGCGCCAGTACCGCGGCACGCTGACCGAGCCGGGCCGCCATTCGCCGTGGCGCGGGCGTTCCGTCGAGGAGAACCTCGACCTGTTCCGCCGCATGCGCGCCGGCGAGTTCGCCGACGGCAGCAAGACGCTGCGCGCGAAGATCGACATGGCCGCGGGCAACATCAACATGCGCGACCCGGCGCTTTACCGCATCCGCAAGGTCGCCCACCAGAACACCGGCGACGCCTGGCCGATCTACCCGATGTACGACTTCGCGCATGCGCTGTCCGACGCGATGGAAGGCATTACGCATTCGCTGTGCACGCTGGAGTTCGAGGACCACCGCCCGCTGTACGACTGGTGCGTGGACCAGGTGGACCTGCCGAACCATCCCGAGCTGTGGCAGTCGGTGGTTGCTGCGGGCCTGGAGGCCAAGCCGGCCAAGCCGCGCCAGATCGAGTTCTCGCGGCTCAACCTGAGCTACTGCATCACCAGCAAGCGCAAGCTGGCGCAACTGGTGAACGAGAACATCGTGGACGGCTGGGACGACCCGCGCATGAACACGCTGCGCGGCCTGCGCCGGCGCGGCTTCACCCCGGCCGGGCTGCGCCTGCTGATCGAGCGCGTGGGCGTGAGCAAGCAGAACAGCGTGATCGACTACGCGATCCTGGAAAACTGCATCCGCGAGGATCTGGACGCCGCCGCGGCGCGCCGCATGGCCGTGCTCGACCCGCTGAAGCTGGTGATCACCAACCTGCCGGAAGGCCACGAGGAAACGCTGATCTTCCCGAACCACCCCAAGGACGAGAGCTTCGGCACGCGCGAAGTGCCGTTCGCACGCGAGGCATGGATCGAGCGCGACGACTTCGCCGAGGTGCCGCCGAAGGGCTTCCACCGGCTGAAGCCGGAGGGCGAAGTGCGCCTGCGCGGCGTCGGCATCGTGAAGTGCGAACAGGTCGTCAAGGATGCCGCCGGCCACGTGGTCGAGCTGCACTGCACGCTCGACCCGGAAACCCGCCACGGCCTGCCGGGCGCCGACCGCAAGGTGAAGGGCACGATCCACTGGGTCAGCGCGAAGCACGCGGTGGCCACCGAGGTGCGCCTGTACGACCGCCTGTTCAGCGTGCCCGCGCCGGACAGTGAAGAAGACGGCAAGAGCTGGCTCGACCACGTCAACCCCGAGGCCAAGCGCGTGGTGCAGGGATGGCTGGAACCGGCCGCCGCCCGCGTCGAGCCGGAACAGCGCTTCCAGTTCGAACGACTCGGCTACTTCGTGGCCGACCGCGTCGACCACCGCACCGACGCGCCGGTGTTCAACCGCACGGTGACCTTGCGCGACGTCTGGGCCCGGCCGGCCGGCCAGTAATCGGAGCGAAGACATGCTGCCGCTGCAAATCCATCTCGCCTTGCCGCCGTGGATCGGCGACGTTGCCGATACCAACCGGCGTTACCAGAGCGACGAGGAGCGCGTGGGCCTGGCGATCGATCTCTCGCGGCAGAACGTGGATCGCGGCGGTGGCGGCCCGTTCGGCGCCGCCGTGTTCAACAGCCACAGCGGCCGGCTGGTCGCCGTCGGCGTCAACCGCGTGGTGCCGCAGAGCTGCTCGGTCGCGCACGCCGAGATGATGGTGATCATGATCGCGCAGCAGCGCCTGAGCCGGCACCGGCTGAACGAGGACGGCGGCCATTACGTGCTGGCCACCAGTTCGCAGCCCTGCTGCCAGTGCTACGGCGCCACCGTGTGGGCCGGCATCGACGAACTGCTGATCGGTGCGCGCTCCGAGGACGTCGAGGAACTCACCGAGTTCGACGAGGGCCCGTTGCCGGCCGACTGGGTCGGCGAACTGACCCGCCGCAACATCGTCGTGCGCCGTGACATCCTGCGCGACCAGGCCCGCGAGGTACTGGCCGCCTACGGCGCCACCGGCACACCGTATTGAGCCGCTGGCGTGCCGCGCTGCCGCTGATCCTGCTGGTGCTGGCAGGCATCGTCCTGTTTGCCTCCGGCTCGCTGGACCAGCTGGGCCCGCATCAGCTGGTGGCGCACCAGGCCGAGTTGCAGGCACAGATCGCCGGGCATCCATGGCTGACCCGGCTGGCCTTCATCGGGCTGCTGACGCTGACCGTGGCCACCGGGATTCCCGGCACCATCGTGGTGATCCTGGCCGGCGGCTTCGCGTTCGGGGTGGTCGACGCCACGCTGTGCTCGTCGGTCGGGCTCACCCTCGGCTCGCTGATCCTGTACCTGGCCAGCCGTTACGCGTTCGGCCCCGGCAGCCGCCGGCCGCCCGCCTTCGTGGCGCGCCTGCACCACGGCTTCGAACGGCACCCGGTGAGCTATACCCTGTTCCTGCGCTTCGTGCCGGTCGTGCCGTTCGGCGCAGTCACCGTGGCGCTGGCGTGGCTGCGCTGCCCGCTGTGGCTGTTCCTCGGCGCCAGCTGGCTGGGCGGCACCATCGCCCTGATCTTCGAAACGTCGATCGGCGCCGGCCTCGGCGACGCCATGGCCATGAGCCAGAACGACAGCTTCGGCATCGGCCTGTTCATGCATCGCGAAGTGCTGCTGCCACTGGGCGCGATCGCCCTGCTCGCCCTGCTGCCGCTGCTGATCGAACGCATCACCCGGCGCCACCGCCAGGGAACCAGGCACGTCGACTGAACGCCCCCGGCGCCATCATGGGTGGTGGCTACATGGGTGGCGGCTATGACAATAACGAGGATGTCGATCCGGTAGCAGCCAGTGACACCATGGGACGCGCGATCGTGGTACTGGACGCCGTCACCGGCAACACGGTGTGGACCGCCTGCAAGGCCGGCTGCACGACGACGGTTTCCGGCATGGCGTATGCGATCCCGGACACCAGCACCGGCACCAGCGTGGCCAGCGGCTGGACCACGCTCACCGAGTCCTTGCTGACCGACGAAACCGGTGCTGCCGCGGGAGGCACACCCTATTCCTCGACCGGCATCACGTCGGGCTTCTATGTCACCCTGCAAAATTCCGGCGAGAAGGCCGTGAATGCGCCCTTGACGGTGGCGGGCCATACCTACTTCGGCACCAACACACCGGCTGATCCTGCAAAGAACCCCGACATGTGCTACCCGAACCTGGGCATCGCCCGCGGATACGCGATCAACTTCCTGACCGGCGCGGGCCTGAACGACAAGGGCTACATCACCCTCGACGGCGGCGGCCTGCCGCCCTCGCCGGTATTCGGCCTGGTCGAAATCAACCCCGGCTCCGGCGTGTACACCCCAGTCCTGATCGGCGGCGGCAACCAGACCGGACCAGCGGTCGGTGGCAACAACACCTCGGCGCTGGGTGCGAACAAGGTCACCCCGCCCAACACCGGCAAGCGCAAGCGTACCTGCTGGTTCACCGAAGGTCTTAAACAGGCATCGGCCAGACACCGCAGGCGCGGCCATCGAGCCGCGCCTGCGGCATGACCAGCGGACCAGGCGGATCATTGGCGATCGCCGTTGCTCCCTCCACGTCCGATCCGATGGCGGTGCCCTGCGGATATTCGAAACCGCAACGGACGCGGACGGCAACAATCCAGCACCGAGTGCTGAATCCGCCATCAGCCATATGGCTGATCGCCGACCCGGATACCGTGTTTGCCGGCTCCAGGGCACGGCATTTCGCGCTAGGCTCAGGCTGACGGCACGCGGGGTTGCCGTAGGGGCGCAAGCAGTGATGGACGGCAGGACACGCAGCTTCCCGGTACGCCTGTGGCGCCGCGCATCGCTGATGCAGCGGCTGGGCTTCATCGCGTTGACGCCCACCCTGATCACGGCCGCGTTGCTGGTCACCATCCTCACCCGCCACCAGCTGGTGACCCTGCGTGCGTTGGCACATTCCGCAGCGGACGCCATCGCCACCCAGGCCGCATCGATCTCCACCGATCCCCTGCGCAACCTGCAGCGGCGCGAACTGGCACGCATCGCCCAATCGACGGGCGGATTGCCGCACGTGGCGCATGTACAGATTCGTGCTGCCGATGGCGAGATCCTGGCCGACGATCGCGGCGCCGGCAAAGCACAGATGCAGGACAACCTCACGGTGATACGCGATGTGGTCGACCGGGATCAACCGCTGCAGCCGACGCTGGGTTCGGTGCTGGTGGAGATGAACTTGAGCGAAGCGATCGCGGCGCAGCGCTCCAGCCTGCGCACCGCGATCATCACGCTGGTGGCCAGCCTGCTCGTCGCTGGGGTGATCGGCTGGCAGGCAGCACACTGGATCGCCGCGCCGTTGCGGCACCTGGCCCGTGCAGTGCATCGGCTCGGCCGCAGCGATCGTCAGGTTGAAGTGGAGATCACCGACCAGACCGAGATCGGTGAACTGCAGCGCGGTTTCAACAGTGCGGCCGCCGCGCTGTTCGACATGCATCGCAGCATGGAGCGGGAGATCGAGCACGCCACGCTTGAACTGGCCCACAAGAATGCCGCGCTGGAGGCCGCCAGCGTGGCCAAGGCGCGCTTTCTTGCCGCTGCATCGCATGACCTGCGGCAGCCGCTGTACGCATTGACCCTGTTCTCCTCCGCCCTCGCGGTGGAGGAAAACGATCCGGTGCGGCTGGATCGCATCGCGCACATCCAGGAATGCGTGCAGGCACTCGATCACCTGTTCAGCGAGCTGCTCGACCTGTCGCGATTGGAAACCGGCGCGATGCAGGTCGAGATAAGCGAGTTCCCGCTTGACCAGGTCTTCGATGAAGTCAGTCGGAATTTCCGCATGATCGCGGAACAGCACAGCCTTCGGCTGATCGTGCGAACCACCCGCCAGTGGGTGCGCTGCGACCACAGCATGCTCACGCGCATACTCAACAATCTGGTCAGCAATGCCTTGCGCTACACCAGGGAGGGTGGCGTGCTGGTGGGCGCGCGCTGCGGGCCTGCCGGTACCTTGAGGGTCGACGTATGGGACACCGGCGTCGGCATCGACACCGAACACCAGCTGCGCATCTTCGACGAATTCTATCGAGTCGAGCCGCATGCCGGACGTGATTACGACGACGGCCAGCGCCGCGGACTCGGCCTGGGCCTGGCTACCGTGCAGCGACTGACCGATCTGCTGGATATCCGGATGCAGCTCAAATCACGTCCGAACCGCGGCAGCGTGTTCAGCTTCCTGCTGCCGATGGTGCCGCCGCAACAGATCCTCGACCGCAAAACCGAAGATCCGCCACTGGACGTCTCGGGCATGCGCGTGCTGGTGATCGACGACGAACCGGCTATCCTGTCCGGCATCCGCTACCTGCTGAGGAGCTGGGGCTGCGAAGTGGCCGTGGCCGAAGATCGCGCACAGGCGCTCGAAGCCGCCGCTGCATGGGTGCTGCCGCCGGACATCGTCATTTCCGACCTGCGCCTGCGCGAGGGCGAAAGCGGACTGGACGTGCTGGCTGCGCTCGATCACTACTACCGGGACAAGGAAAGGAACAACGGCGAACTGCCTTTCGCACGCCTTCTGATCACCGGCGAAACCCGCAGCGATCGCCTGCGCGAAATCATGGCCGCAAAGATCACCGTGCTGTACAAGCCGGTTTCGCCGGAGCAGCTGCGCGAAGCCATGATGGCCGTCTGGACGTCCGCACGCAATGCGGCCTGAGCAAACCCGGAGTGGCATCACGCTTCCGCCCTGGCCACCGACTGCGTCGTGCCGAGCAACCCGAACAACGACTCGATCTGCACGGGTCCGCTGGTGGTCGGCGGCACTTCCGGATGTGCTTGTGCCCACTCCATCGCCGTGATCAGCGGCACCCACGACAATTCCGCCTTGCCCTGGTCCGCCTCCAGCTTCCATAACGCACGCGACACCCGCACGGCGATCGGCAGGCAGTCGATGCTGTCGGGCGTGGGTTGCGCGCAATGTGCTGCCGGCGACGTGACGAGGTATTCGCGGCAAGCCAGCGGGCGCTCCGCATAGATCGAACAGGACTCCTGCCCGAGAAACGGACAGGCCACGCCGTGGCGGAAATGGTCGATACCGAGCCGACGGCGCGATGCTTCGTCCATATGTGCCGGCGCGCGCAAGCGATCGAGCATGCCGGTGTCCGGCCGGCACTGTCAGCCGCATGCGCAAAGGCTGCTCACCGAGCACCAGATCGACGGTCGCCGTCACGCTTGCGGTTTGCTCTGTCATGTCGTTCCGATCTGCGCCGCGCGGTCGGTCGTGCGACGGGCGTGCCGCGGCTTCCGTCTTGCTGCCGGAGATGCCATTACCGCGGCACCGCGTACTTTCGTCGTGGTTTCTTCGCCTACTTCACCTGATACGACTGCGTGTTGAGTTGCAGCACGGCGTCGAACTGCACCTTCTCGCGATCCGCGCCGAGGTTCATCAGCGCCTCCACGCGAAAGCGCAACGCCCGCTCGTACGCGCGCTGCCCTTCCAGCTGCACCTTGACTCGGGTAAGCCGCGGTTCGTGCAGGCCGATCGCCTGTTCCAGCATCTTGCGGATGCGATCGCGGTCGCGCGGACTGAGCAGGCTGTACGAGGAAAAATCCGGGATGCCGAATGTCAGCGACGACTTGCGGCATTCCACAAACGATTCGGGCAGCACGCGCGCCGCCTCGGAGCGGGTGTTGAGCAAGGCTTCCAGGTCGCGCGACACCAGGTCACGAAACTCCAGCAGTGACATGCCCCGCCCGCTGTCTTCCGGCAGCGGCTTGTCGGTGAGGCGATCAAGAATCGAGCGCATAGCCTGCTCCGTTCCGACCTGTCAGCCCGGCGGTCGACATTTACATCGATGCATTGAGCTTGCGATCCCAGCCAGCGTGTTTCTTGCCTTCGGCGGTGCCCTTGGCGCCCTGCGGCTGATAGGTGAACTCGATCCGCCCATAGCTGAGCACCAGCCGCTCGGCCGGAATCAGCTGCTCCGGCGATGCCGCCACCTGCCAGCTCGACACCACCACGTCCTGCAACTGGATCTGCAGATATTCCAGGCCTTCGGCGCCGGATGCCTTGCGGCAGGTGAGAATGGCCTTGGCGATCTTCTGGCGTGTCGTCGATGCCTTCAGCAAGGGTGCCGAGGCAGCGTCGACATGCTTGCTCAGATGCAGGTCGCCGACCCGTACGGCACCCGTCGCGGCGATGCCCGTGCGCGCCTCCGCCCTGGCGTCCGCGCTGCGGAAGACCGGCATGTCGTTGCGAATGCCCGCAACCGCCCGCGCATCGCGCGTCTCCTGCGGGTCGTAATCATTGACCCCGAACGACCAGCCGTCGATGTCGATTTCCGCGGCGTGGTCCTCGTCGTTGGACTCGCCCTGGATGCCATCCAGCTTCAGGAAGAAGTCGTTGCTCGACGATATCCTGATATTCAACTCCGGCACTTCGATTGGCATCGACCTGCTCCACCTCGTCGGCATCATGCATCGGCGCGACGTGCCGCGAGGCAGGCCACGCCGAAGTCCTGCGATGGTCCGGGATGACCCGCCCGGATCGGAACGACCCGCTCAGGTCGCCTTGTTGGTGTGGCGGTCGTAGGCAATGGTGATCGATCCCTCCAGCGAACCGTCAGCCTTCTGCGGCTTGTATTCGTAGGTGATCTTGGCGTAGTTCAGGCCGATCGACTCGTTCGGAATCGGGCTGCTGCCACCGGCCGCGCTGGAGTGATAGCTCGAGATCAGCACGTCCTCGAGCGTCAGCTTGAGATACTCCTGCTGCTGGCCGCCGGCCTTGCGGCAGACCAGGACCATGTTCTTGACGTGCTGGCCGGTGGCCACCGCCTTGAGCAGCTTCGGCGTCGACTTGTCGGCGTACTTGCTGATCGTGATGTCGCTGAAGTCGGCCTTGCCCGCACCGCCGCCGCCGCCGGCGCCGAAGGTGCCCTGGTTGGTCGCTCCCCACGACCACGACTGGATTTCCAGTTCGCCCTTGTGCTTGTCATCGGTGGACTCGCCCTCGATGCCGTCGATTTTCAGGAAGAAGTCGCTCTGTGACATGGATCAATCCTCAATAGATTCTCAACGCGCCGACTTCGGAAGCTCGGCCACCAGACGCAGCGAGACGCTCAGTTCGTCCAGCTGGTAATGCGGCCGCAGGAAGGCCACCGCCTTGTAGGCCCCGGGTTTGCCGGGCACATCCACAACTTCAATGGATGCCTCGCGCAATGGGTACTGCGCCTTCATCTCCTGCGAGGCGTTGTCGTCCAGCAACACGTACTGGGTGATCCAGGTGTTGAGGAAACGTTCGACGCTGGAGCGCGAGGCAAAACTGCCGATCTTGTCGCGCATCATCGACTTCAGGTAATGCGCGATGCGGCTGACCGCAAAAATGTATTGCAGCTGGGCGGCAAGGCGCGCGTTCGCGTTCGCCGCATCGGTGTTGTATTCCTTTGCCTTCTGCGCCGACTGGGTCGAGAAGAACGCCGCATAGTCGGTGCCCTTGCAATGCACCAGCGGGATCATGCCCAGATCCGCCAGTTCCTTTTCACGACGGTCGGTGATCGCTATCTCGGTCGGGCACTTCAGCGCGACCTCGCCGTCGTCGGTGGCGAAGGTATGCGTCGGCAGCCCTTCGACCAGGCCACCGCCCTCGACGCCGCGGATCGCCGCGGTCCAGCCGTACTTGGCGAACGCGTCGGTGAGCTTGGTGCCCAGCGAATAGGCGGCGTTGGTCCACAGATAGCGGTTGTGATCCTTGCCGGAAACGTCCTCGACGAAATTGAAGGCCTCCACCGGCGTGGTGTCCGGCCCGTACGGCAGACGGCCCAGCACGTGCGGCATCGCCAGGCCGACGTAGCGCGCATCCTCCGACGCGCGGAACGACTTCCACTTGGCGTATTCGACGGTGTCGAACACCTTGGCCAGATCGCGCGGACCGGCCAGATCGGTGAAGCTCTCGAAGCCGAACATCTCCGGCGAGACGGCCGACAGGAACGGCGCATGCGCCGAGGCGGCCACATGCGACATTTCCTCCAGCAGGTACATGTCCTCCGGCTGCCGGCTGAACTCGTAGTCGCCGATCATGGTGGCGAACGGCGCGCCGCCGAAGGTGCCGTATTCCTCTTCGTAGATCTTCTTGAACAGCGTGGACTGATCGAAGTCCGAGGCGTTCTTGAAATCCTTGATCAGTTCCTTCTTGGTGCAGTTGAGCACCTTCACCTTCAGCGTGGTGCTGGTCTCGGTGTTGTCGACCAGGTATTTCAGGCCGCGCCAGGAGCCTTCCAGCTTCTGGAATTCCGGCGCGTGCATCACTGCCGAGAGCTGGTCGGAGAGCAGCTTGTCGATGTCCGCGATGCGCGCATCGAGCGAGGCGATCGCATCGTGCGAGATGCTGATCTGGCCGTCGGTGACCTGATTCACCAGTTCGGCGATCAGGTCGCGGGCGCGGTCACGCTCGCTGTCGGTCTTGGCGATGCGACTCTGGCTGAGGATGCTGTCGAGCAGGCTGCCTTCCTGTTCAGTGGCGGCGGCGCCCTTCGCGGCTTCTTGCTGTGTGCTGGCCATGTCTTGCCCCTAACGTTGCGTGTCCGATGGTTGGTATGCGGTGCCCGCGATCTGTTCGCGGCTTACGGCCTACTTGGAGTCGCCGGACTTGCCGTCCGCACCCACTTCCCTGGTCAAGCGGGTGATCTGGTCGGTGTTCTGCAGCACCTCGTTGAGCAACTCCTCGAACTTGTCGTTGCCGGCCATCTTGTTGCGCAGGTCGGCGAGCTTCTGACGCGCCTCCAGCAGCTTGCGCAGCGGATCGACCTGGTTGACCACCTTCTCGGGGCTGAAGTCCTCCAGGCTGCGGAAGTTGAGCTCCACGCCCACCTTCGAGCCGTCGCCCTTGAGCTTGTTGTCCACCTGCATCTGCACGCGCGGCTTCATGCCCTTGAGCACGTCGTCGAAGTTGTCCTTGTCGACATTGACGAACTTGCGTTCCTTCATCTTCGCCAGCGGCTCGGCCGGCTGGCCGCTGAAGTCGCCAATCACGCCGGCGACAAACGGCAATTCCTTCTTTTCGATCGCATCGCCCACCTCGACGTCATAGGTGAGCTGCACGCGCGGTGCGCGGACGCGATCAAGCTTGTGCTGCGTGCTTTCTTTCTTGGCCATGACGTTTCCCCGGCAGTTGGGCGAAGCCCGTTGCGCGAATGCGCAGCGGCGATGACGCAGAAGTCTAGGAATCTGCCCGGCGCGAAAGAATTAGCCGTACGGCCAGTTGGCGGTCTATGACTTTGGGGTGGTGCAGCTCCTCGGGCTGTGCCACTGGCGGCCTTTTCCCTCCTCTCCCCTCCGGGGAGAGGGAGCCAAGCGATCACTCGCCCGGAATCCCCACCCGATCGCGGATCGAGGCGAGCACGGAGCTGTCGCGGACGACTTCGCTGAGCCATTCATCGAGCGGCGTGTTTGCCCACACCACCGCCCTCTCCAGCGATGAAGGCGACCGGGTTGTGCGGCTCGGTGCGGCGGAAGAACGCGGCGATGTCGCTGATCGTACGCAGCGCGGCCTCCTTGCTGGCGGCGCTGTTGCTGGACAGATCCAGCATGCCGCCTGCGGATGACGACGACGAAGACGCGGCGCCAGCGGTCGAGCCCGGATCATCCGAAGCGTTGCCGGCATCGGCGCCGCCGATGCCCTTGGCCTGCGCGGGTCCTGCCGATCACCTGGCGGATCCGCTTCAGCGCATCCTCCACCGCGGCCAGCGATGGCGCGGCGCCACCGAGCCGGGCGTCGGCGATGCGCTTGAGGTTGTCGAAGGCGGCCAGCGCGCGGTCCGACTCCTCCAGCAGACGCAGCACGGCCTCGTTCGGGTTTTCCAGCATCGCCTTGTCGAAGGCCTCGCCGGTGAGCCGGCCTTCGTCGAGCGCGGCCCGATGGTATTTCTCCGATCCTGTCGCGCCAGATCGTCGACCTCGCGCGAATCCTGCCAGTCCAGCAAGGTCATCGGCCGCGCGCCGCCGGACAGCGGCACGCGGCGCAGCGCGTCGCTGGCGTAGATGTTGTACCAGGCCAGCTTGGCCGCGCGCTCCTCGGCATCGTCGCCATCGAGCTCCGGATACAGGCCGTCCCACATCGTGTCGAGCAGGCCGTACAGAAGCGGCCATGCGTGGCGCCACCGACGCCGTCGGTCTTGCGCTTCGCCCAGCCACACGGCCATCTGCAGATCCTTGCTCTGCCTGGTCAGCACTTCGGTGGCCACGGATCACCAGGTCCCAGTCGGCAACCTTCAGTCGGCTGCCATTCGCCCTGGCGCAGGCTGGGGTCGTCGGCACGACGCGCCTCGCGGACGCGGTCGTAGACGTCGCTGAAACTCACGTCCTCGCCGCAGGGGCGGTCGGGCGAGATCGGCGCAAGCAGTTCGGCCAGTTCGATGCTCATGGTGCTTCTCCTTCGACAGCCTGATTGACCGGCCTGATTCGACAAGCCGGCTTTGATGTCATTCGATGATCGTGGCGGGCATCGCCACGGTGTATTGCGTGCGCTGAGGTACTGTTTCATCGCATCGGACAGCTCGACGACGAACACCCGCGCCTGGCGCTTCAGGCGCGGGTGTTCCTCGTCGTCGAGCTGTCCGATGCGATGAAACAGTACCTCAGCGCACGCAATACGCCGGTGGCGATGCCCGCCACGATCATCGAATGACACTCAATCAAAGCCGGCTTGTCAAATCAGGCCGGTCAAATCAGGCTGTCGAAGGAGAAGCACCATGAGCATCGAACTGGCCGAACTGCTTGCGCCGATCTCGCCCGACCGCCCCTGCGGCGAGGACGTGAGTTTCAGCGACGTCTACGACCGCGTGCGCGAGGCGCGTCGTGCCGACGACCCCAGCCTGCGCCAGGGCGAATGGCAGACCGAGCTGAAGGTTGCCGACTGGCGCCTGGTGATCCGTCTGGCCACCGAAGTGCTGACCAGGCAGAGCAAGGATCTGCAGATGGCCGTGTGGCTGGGCGAAGCGCTGATCGCCACCGACGGCGTCGGTGGCGCCACGCAGTCGGCCGATCTTCTGTACGGCCTGCTCGACACGATGTGGGACGGCCTGTATCCGGAGCTCGATGGCGACGATGCCGAGGAGCGCGCGGCCAAGCTGGCCTGGTACAACATCTACGCCAGCGACGCGCTGCGCCGCGTGCCGCTGTCCGGCGGCGCGCGGCCGATGACCTTGCTGGACTGGCAGGATTCGCGCGAGGTCGACAATCTGGCGCGACAGAATCAGGAATCCCATCGGGCCGCGCTCGACGAAGGCCGGCTCACCGGCGAGGCCTTCGACAAGGCGATGCTGGAAAACCCGAACGAGGCCGTGCTGCGTCTGCTGGAGGAGTCGGACCGCGCGCTGGCCGCCTTCGACAACCTCAAGCGCATCGCCGACGCCCGGCTCGGTCGCGCCGCGCCATCGCTGGCCGCGGTGGAGGATGCGCTGAAGCGGATCCGCCAGGTGATCGGCAGGACCGCACAGGCCAAGGGCATCGGCGGCGCCGATGCCGGCAACGCTTCGGATGATCCGGGCTCGACCGCTGGCGCGGCATCTTCGTCGTCGTCATCCGCAGGCGGCATGCTGGATCTGTCCAGCAACAGCGCCGCCAGCAAGGAGGCCGCGCTGCGTACGATCAGCGACATCGCCGCGTTCTTCCGCCGCACCGAGCCGCACAACCCGGTCGCCTTCATGCTGGAGAAGGCGGTGGTGTGGGCAAACACGCCGCTCGATGAATGGCTCAGCGAAGTCGTCCGCGACAGCTCCGTGCTCGCCTCGATCCGCGATCGGGTGGGGATTCCGGGCGAGTGATCGCTTGGCTCCCTCTCCCCGGAGGGGAGAGGAGGAAAAGGCCGCCAGTGGCACAGCCCGAGGAGCTGCACCACCCCAAAGTCATAGACCGCCAACTGGCCGTACGGCTAATTCTTTCGCGCCGGGCAGATTCCTAGACTTCTGCGTCATCGCCGCTGCGCATTCGCGCAACGGGCTTCGCCCAACTGCCGGGGAAACGTCATGGCCAAGAAAGAAAGCACGCAGCACAAGCTTGATCGCGTCCGCGCACCGCGCGTGCAGCTCACCTATGACGTCGAGGTGGGCGATGCGATCGAAAAGAAGGAATTGCCGTTTGTCGCCGGCGTGATTGGCGACTTCAGCGGCCAGCCGGCCGAGCCGCTGGCGAAGATGAAGGAACGCAAGTTCGTCAATGTCGACAAGGACAACTTCGACGACGTGCTCAAGGGCATGAAGCCGCGCGTGCAGATGCAGGTGGACAACAAGCTCAAGGGCGACGGCTCGAAGGTGGGCGTGGAGCTCAACTTCCGCAGCCTGGAGGACTTCAGCCCCGAGAAGGTGGTCAACCAGGTCGATCCGCTGCGCAAGCTGCTGGAGGCGCGTCAGAAGCTCGCCGACCTGCGCAACAAGATGGCCGGCAACGACAAGTTCGAGGAGTTGCTCAACGAGGTGCTGCAGAACACCGACCAGATCACCCGCTTGACCAGGGAAGTGGGTGCGGACGGCAAGTCCGGCGACTCCAAGTAGGCCGTAAGCCGCGAACAGATCGCGGGCACCGCATACCAACCATCGGACACGCAACGTTAGGGGCAAGACATGGCCAGCACACAGCAAGAAGCCGCGAAGGGCGCCGCCGCCACTGAACAGGAAGGCAGCCTGCTCGACAGCATCCTCAGCCAGAGTCGCATCGCCAAGACCGACAGCGAGCGTGACCGCGCCCGCGACCTGATCGCCGAACTGGTGAATCAGGTCACCGACGGCCAGATCAGCATCTCGCACGATGCGATCGCCTCGCTCGATGCGCGCATCGCGGACATCGACAAGCTGCTCTCCGACCAGCTCTCGGCAGTGATGCACGCGCCGGAATTCCAGAAGCTGGAAGGCTCCTGGCGCGGCCTGAAATACCTGGTCGACAACACCGAGACCAGCACCACGCTGAAGGTGAAGGTGCTCAACTGCACCAAGAAGGAACTGATCAAGGATTTCAAGAACGCCTCGGACTTCGATCAGTCCACGCTGTTCAAGAAGATCTACGAAGAGGAATACGGCACCTTCGGCGGCGCGCCGTTCGCCACCATGATCGGCGACTACGAGTTCAGCCGGCAGCCGGAGGACATGTACCTGCTGGAGGAAATGTCGCATGTGGCCGCCTCGGCGCATGCGCCGTTCCTGTCGGCCGTCTCGCCGGAGATGTTCGGCTTCGAGAGCTTCACCGATCTGGCCGGTCCGCGCGATCTGGCCAAGGTGTTCGACACCGTCGAATACGCCAAGTGGAAGTCGTTCCGCGCGTCGGAGGATGCGCGCTACGTCGGCCTGGCGATGCCGCACGTGCTGGGCCGTCTGCCGTACGGGCCGGACACCACGCCGGTGGAGGCCTTCAATTTCGTCGAGGACGTTTCCGGCAAGGATCACAACCGCTATCTGTGGACCAACGCCGCCTATTCGCTGGGCACCAAGCTCACCGACGCGTTCGCCAAGTACGGCTGGACCGCGGCGATCCGCGGCGTCGAGGGCGGTGGCCTGGTCGAGGGGCTGCCGATGCATACCTTCGCCACCGACGACGGCGAGGTCGCGCTGAAGTGCCCGACCGAGATAGCGATCACCGACCGTCGTGAAAAGGAACTGGCGGATCTGGGCATGATCCCGCTGGTGCATTGCAAGGGCACCGACTATGCGGCGTTCTTCTCGACCCAGTCGGCGCAGAAGGCAAAGGAATACAACACCGATGCGGCGAACGCGAACGCGCGCCTTGCCGCCCAGCTGCAATACATTTTTGCGGTCAGCCGCATCGCGCATTACCTGAAGTCGATGATGCGCGACAAGATCGGCAGTTTTGCCTCGCGCTCCAGCGTCGAACGTTTCCTCAACACCTGGATCACCCAGTACGTGTTGCTGGACGACAACGCCTCGCAGGAGATGAAGGCGCAGTACCCATTGCGCGAGGCATCCATTGAAGTTGTGGATGTGCCCGGCAAACCCGGGGCCTACAAGGCGGTGGCCTTCCTGCGGCCGCATTACCAGCTGGACGAACTGAGCGTCTCGCTGCGTCTGGTGGCCGAGCTTCCGAAGTCGGCGCGTTGAGAATCTATTGAGGATTGATCCATGTCACAGAGCGACTTCTTCCTGAAAATCGACGGCATCGAGGGCGAGTCCACCGATGACAAGCACAAGGGCGAACTGGAAATCCAGTCGTGGTCGTGTAACGGGAAGATCTGGGCGGAGCCCAACCCCGGGGGCGGGACCCTCTTCAGCTTCGTATTGCCTCTGGAAGATCGCTGACCGGTCGGTCAGGCGGAGACGGCGACGCCGCCGGATCGGCGGCGCCAAAGTGCGGTCTTACGCCAAAAGGTCCTACGATAAGAGATCGTTAAGAGTGATTATGGTTAAGCAGCGATGAACTGCTATTGTCGCGCGTCGCGCATCCATCCAGAGCGTCATTCGAACCCAGCCGTTGGGGCCAGCTTCGGGGAGAGACGGCTTCGTGTTGACCTTCGAGAATGTCGGCTTGCGCTATGGCGTCGGCGCCGAAACGCTCCGAGACGTGAATTTCCAGATCAAACCGCGTTCTTTCCAGTTCCTGACCGGCCCGTCAGGCGCAGGCAAGACCACCTTGATGCGATTGATCATCATGGCGCTGCGGCCGACGCGCGGGTTGATCAACATCTTCGGCAAGGACACGGCGGCGCTCAGCAATGAAGACGTCGCGGCGACGCGCCGCAAAATTGGGGTCGTCTTCCAGGACTTTCGCCTTCTGGATCATCTGACGCTTTATGAAAACGTCGCCCTGCCCTTGCGCGTGCTCGGGCGCGAAGAGTCGACCTATCGCGCCGAGGTGGTCGAACTGTTGCGCTGGGTGGGCCTCGGCGAACGCGCGCATGCGTTCCCAACCATCCTTTCGGGCGGCGAGAAGCAGCGCGCGGCGATCGCCCGCGCGCTGATTTCGCAACCCAAACTGCTGCTGGCCGACGAACCGACGGGCAATGTCGACCCAACTCTCGCGCGCCGGATCCTACGCCTCTTTATCGAACTCCACCGATCCGGAACCGCCGTCATTATCGCCACTCATGACTTAAGCCTCATGGACCA
>CAVPQF010000065.1:0-28416 GCA_963707225.1 uncultured Gammaproteobacteria bacterium | reverse complement strand
CGATGACGTTTACGTGATGGTCATGCGCCGGGGATGCGCGCTATATTGAGGGGCAAGGAAACACCACCCACTACGGAAGGATGGGAGGAGACGTGAGTTCACTGCTCACAGCGGAGCACATCCCGCCTCTGGATCGGCTTACGGCGATCCTGCGCGAGGGCATACCGCTGACCGGCTTCATGCAAGTGGCCATCGACCATTGTGATGCCGACCAGCTGCGTCTGGTCGCACCCTACGAACCCAATCGCAATCACAAGGGCGCCGCTTTCGGCGGCAGCCTGGCGGCCTTGGCGGTGGTCACGGGCTGGTCGGTGCTGGAACTGGCCTGTCGGGAACGGGGGGCAGACGCCGAGGTGGTCATTTCCCATTTGGACATGGATTTTCTCGCGCCGGTCACCACCACGCTGATCAGCCATTGCGCCCGGCCCGACCCAGAGACGCTGGCGCATTTTTTTGACGTCTTCCTGATCCACGGCAAATCCAGGATCGATCTAAACGTTATAATCGAAGGTGTGCGAGCCCATTCGGTGAAGTGTCGAGCCACCTATGTGGCCTTGCACCGGTTGCGAGAAAGCAAGCAAAAAGCCAAGGAGGTTTGCCATGGCGGCGGTCATGATGGAGCATGAGGCTCCCCAACGCCGATCGAGATGCCGTTGCGCGCGGCGTCGAACGGGCGGCACGGTTCGGGCGACACCAGCTCCAGCGCGTTGAAGCCGAACAGCACGCTGTCGCACAAGGTGTCCACGCCGCCGACCACCGCCGCGTCGACCAGGCCGAGGCGGATCATCCGCTCGGCGTTGGCGAACACCTTGGCGCTGGACGAGCAGGCGGTGGAAACCGTCAGGCACGGACCCTCGAGTTCCAGTGCGACGGCGACGAAGGCGCCCAGCGAATGCGGCGCGTGGATCGCCGGGCGCAGCATGTCGTCGGGCATGCCGCCGTCGGGATCGAGCCGGCGATAGGCTTCCTCGGTGGCGCCGATGCTGGCGGTGGAGGTGCCCAGCAGCAGCGCCACGCGGTCGGCGCCGTAGCGCGTGCGTGCGGCGTGCACGCGTTCGAGGAAGCCGTCCTGGTTCAGGCCCAGCCAGGCGAGCCGGTTGTTGCGGCAGTCCCACGCATGCAGGGCGGCGGGCAGGGCGACGTCTTCCACGCCGTCGACGCGGCCGACCCAGCAGGCCAGCGGCGCGCTGCTGATGTCGTTCGGGCGCAGCCCGCTGCGGCCGTGTTCGAGCGCGTCGAGCTGCGCTGCGAGGCCGCTGCCCATGGCGGAAGTGGCGGTGTACGCGGTGACCGCGAGCGGTGTCATGAGTAGGGGCATCAGGAAAGCCTAGCGTCGACCCCGCAGAATGCCTAGGGCATCCTGGCCTGTGACCGGGCGGGCATTCAGGGTGGTTGCCGCGGCATGAAGCTGCCGCGAACAGGGCGCGCCCGTTAAGCTGGAACACCCGGTTCTCCGCGAGATCCCGTGCCGTCGAACCCGTCCCCCTCACGAAACTGGCGCTACCTGCGCGACCGTGACGTGCAGCATGCCGCGCTGGTGACCGTGCTGGCGCTGGTGCTGAGCGCGGGCCTGGTCTGGCTGGGCTACCTGATCCACGTCTGCCGCGTCGCCCTGCGCAGCCCGCTGGCGCCGCCGCGGCGGATGGTGACGCTGGTGTTCGGCCGCCGGCTCGAGCGCGATGCGCCCGGGCACGACTACCAGCAGCGCCTGCGTCGCGCGCTGAGCCTGGCCGAGCAGCGTCAGACCGACCACCTGCTGCTGCTCGGCGGCTGCAGCGGCGGCCTGTGCAGCGAGGCGGCCGCCGGCCAGGCCTGGCTGCAGCAGCACGGCTTGTCCGGCGGCGTGCGGGTGGAACTGGAGCAGGATTCGGTCGACTCGCTGGAGAACCTGCGCCACGCGCGCCGCCTGCTGCTGGCCGAGGCCGGCGACGCCGGCCTGCCGCCGGTGGCGCTGGTGACCAGCCGCTACCACCTGGCGCGCTGCCTGCTGCTGGCGCGCCGGCTCGGCTTAGACGGTTTGCCGGTTGCCGCCGAGCCGGTGCTGCCGCGGCAGCGGCGCTACCTCGGCCTGTTGCTGCTCGAGGCCAGCTACCTGATGTGGATCGACCTGGGTCTGCGCTGGGCGCAGCTGATCGGGCACCGGCGGATGGCGGCGCGGATCAGCTGATTCGTCCGGCTGATCCGGCCCGGCGCGGCGCCGCGTCGCAGCCGTTCGCGCACATGCACTTGCTAAGCTGGCGCCATTGAATCGACGAGCCGGACGATGAGCGAGCAAGCCAACCAGGCCGAAACCTTCCTGCGCGAACTGCAGGACCGCATCTGCGTCGCGATCGAACAGGCCGACGGCGCCGCGCGTTTCGAGGAGGACGCATGGCAACGCGCGGCCGGCGGCGGCGGGCGTACCCGCGTGCTGCGCGATGGCGCGGTGTTCGAGCAGGCCGGGGTGAATTTCTCGCGCGTGCATGGGCACCCGTTGCCGCCCAGCGCCACCGCGCATCGGCCGGAACTGGCCGGCGGCAGCTTCATCGCCACCGGCGTGTCGCTGGTGCTGCACCCGAAGAACCCGCACGTGCCGACCACCCACGCCAACGTGCGCTACTTCGAGGCCAGCAAGGAAGGCGTGGAGCCGGTGTGGTGGTTCGGCGGCGGCTTCGACCTCACCCCGTTCTATCCGGTGGACGAGGACGTGCGGCACTGGCACACGGTGGCGCGCGACCTGTGCGCGCCGTACGGTGCGGACGTCTATCCGCGCTACAAGCAGTGGTGCGACGAGTACTTCTACCTGAAGCATCGTGACGAGACCCGCGGCGTCGGCGGACTGTTCTACGACGACTTGAACGAAGGCGGCTTCGAGCGCTGCTTCGCCTTCACCCGCGACGTGGGCCAGGGTTTCCTCGATGCCTACCTGCCGATCGTGGCGCGCCGCAGGGACACGCCATATGGCGGGCGCGAGCGCGAATTCCAGCTGTACCGGCGCGGCCGCTACGTGGAGTTCAACCTGGTCTACGACCGCGGCACCCTGTTCGGCCTGCAGTCCGGCGGGCGCACCGAATCGATCCTGATGAGCCTGCCGCCGCGCGTGCGTTTCGAATACGCGTATCAGCCGGAAGCCGGCTCCGCCGAAGCGAAGCTGGCCGATTACCTGAAACCGCGCGACTGGGTCTGACGCAACCTCGCCGCGCAGGGCGGGCAGTGCCCGCCCTACGGGCTGACCTGCGGCGTGGCGCCGCTGAAACTCACCGGCGTGGCGCCCTTCACCGGGCCGATCTGCGCGCTGTCGCTGACCTTCAGCACCACCTCGCGGCGGAACTCCAGCGTGCCCTGCACCACGGCGTGCGGGCCGATCACGATCACCGGCTTGCGGTCGCTGCCCCAGTGGAGCCAGCCGTTGTTCGGCTTGTCGACCAGGATGCCGCCCTCGACGCGCGAGTCGGCACCGACCGTGATGTCGCCGCCGACCGTGCCGATGCCGCCGGCGACATGGGCGCCATCCAGCACGATGGCGCCGTTGACGTTCTCCAGCCGGCCGCCGATTTCGGCGCCACGGGCCAGATGGATGCTGCCGTTGACCGCATTCACCTTGCCGCTGACGCGGCTGCCGCCGCCCAGGCTGATCGCGCCGTTGACCGTGCCCAGTTCGGTCGCCTGTGCCTTGTCGCCCAGTTCGACCTCGCCGTTGACGGTGCTGGCCTCGTGCACGCTGGCGCCGTCGCCGACATGCACCGCGCCGTTGACGGTGCTGACGTCGCCCGCCTGCTGGCCGGCCGCGACCTGCACCGAGCCGTTGACCTTGTCGATGTCGTTGTCGCCTGCGCTGGCCAGTGGCGGCAGGCCCAGGCCCAGCGCCAGCGCGGCCAGGATGAGGATCGTCGGGAATCGACGCATGGCAATCTCCTTGAGTCTTCGGTGGGGTGGGTACACGCATTGGGATGCAGCCGGCGGGCCAGGGGTTTGGCATGACCTGTAGCAGGGGCCGCATTTGACGCTGCCCGGGGCCGGCCGGCACCATTCCCGATTCACTCATCACTGTTGGGCGCCCCCATGCACAAGCTCGTCCTGATCCGCCACGGCCAATCGCAGTGGAACCTCGACAACCGTTTCAGCGGCTGGGCCGACGTCGACCTCACCGAGCAGGGCATGGCCGAGGCGCGCGAGGCCGGCCGCCTGCTGCAGGAAGGCGACTACGGCTTCGACGTGGCGCACACCTCGGTGCTCAAGCGCGCGGTGCGCACGCTGTGGGGCGTGCAGGACGCGATGGACCTGATGTGGATCCCGGTGCTCACCGACTGGCGCCTCAACGAGCGCCACTACGGCGGCCTCACCGGGCTGAACAAGGCCGAGACCGCGGCGAAGTACGGCGAGGACCAGGTGAAGATCTGGCGGCGCAGCTACGACGTCCCGCCGCCGCCGCTGGATCGCGCCGCGAACGCGTCGGTGCACGATCCGCGCTACGCGGCGCTCGACCCGAAGGACATCCCCGACACCGAATGCCTGAAGGACACCGTGGCGCGCGTGCTGCCGTACTGGCACGAGGTGCTGGCGCCGGCGATCCGCTCCGGCCAGCGCGTGCTGGTGGTGGCGCACGGCAATTCGCTGCGCGCGCTGGTGAAGTACCTGGACGGCATCTCCGACGAGGCGATCGTGGAGCTGAACATCCCCAACGGCGTGCCGCTGGTGTACGAGTTCGACGACCAGCTGAAGCCGCTGCGCCACTACTACCTCGGCGACGCCGACGCGATCGCCGCGAAGATGGCCGCGGTGGCGAACCAGGGCAAGGCGAAGTAGGGGTCGAGCCATTGGCAGGCACGTCCGCGCATGGCTTCACGCAGCCACAAGGGGTGACCATCGTCAGTCGTCAGCGCAGGGTCCTCGCACTATCCTGACCGCCTACCCATTCACCGGACCGTGCCATGCCCGCGCACCTGACCAGCTACCTCGTCATGCTGCCGATCCTGGCCTGGATCGTGTGGCGCCGCGTCAGCCGCCAGTTCGGCCGCCAGCCGATCCGGCGCAAGCGGATGATCTTCCGCATCGTGGTGTTCTCGATCATCGGCGGCCTGCTCGCGCTCAGCGGATTCCGCCACATCGCACTGGCCGAAGGCCTGCTCGGCGGCGCGTTGCTCGGCGGCGCGCTCGGCCTGCTTGGTCTGCGCCTGACCCGCTTCGAGGTCGATCCGGTCAAGGGCGACTGCTACGTGCCGAACCCCTGGATCGGCGCGCTGCTCGCCGTGCTGCTGCTGGGCCGGCTGGCCTGGCGTTTGCTGGCGGTGTGGCCGCAGATGCAGCATGCCCCGGCCGCGGCGCAGCCCGGCGTCTACCCGATGCAGCCGATGGGCTACGCCTCCAGCCCGCTGACCATGCTGGTGATCGGCCTGCTGGTCGGCTACTACATCGTCTACTTCAGCGGGCTGCTGATCCATCACCGCCGTTTCCAGCAAGCCCGTCTGCAGCCGGTGTGAGCCGAGCAGCGGCGGCAGCGGCCTCAGGGCACGATGCTGACGTCGATCTCGATCGGATAGACCGGCTCGGTGGCCAGCGCGGGCGGCAGCGGCAAGGTGTTCGTGCCGAGCCAGTCGGCGAAACAGCTGGCGACCGGCGTGGCCGGCTGCGCCTGCACCTGGTCGGGCTTGCCGTCGGGGCGCACGTTGGCAACCACGGTGAACGGCGACTTGTCCGCCGGTGCATGACGGGCGATGCACGACTTCAGCGCGGCGGCGGCCGGGTCGTTGATCTGCTGCCACAGCGCCTTCTGATAGGCCGCGCCGGTGGGGCCGGCTTCCACCAGCCGGCCACGCAGCACGCGTGCGGCGAACCCGTCGTCGTGACCGGCGGACGGCGAAGCCAGCAGCAGGGCGAAGGTGAGGATGATGGACATGCGGAACTCCGATGGAGGACCGCCTGCACGTTAGCAGCTTGCCGCGTCGTACTGCGGCCCGAAGGGCTCAGCGCGTGCGGTGGATCGTCGCCGGCGCATGCGCGGCGAGCCAGGCCGGCAGCTCGCCGGCCGCCATCGGCGGTGCGAGATGAAAGCCCTGTGCCTCATCGCAACTCATGTCCAGCACGGCATCGAGCACGCGACGGGTTTCCACGCCCTCGACCACCACCCGGAAGCCCAGGTCGCGCGCGAGATCCGCCACCGAGCGCACGATCGCCGCATCGTGGGGATTTGCGTCGATCGCGCGCACGAACGACTGATCGATCTTCAGGCAGGTGGCCGGCATCTGGCGCAGACTGTTGAGGTTGCTGTAGCCGGTGCCGAAATCGTCGATGGCGATGCCGGTGCCGAGTTGGCGGATCGCCGCAAGATGGCTGCGCGTGGCATCGCTGTGCAGCATCAGCGTGCTTTCGGTGAACTCCAGTTCGAGCCAGGCCGGATCCACCCCATGGCGCGAGGCCGCCGCCTTCAGCCGGGTGACCAGATCGACGCCGAAATCGGCGCTGGATACATTGAGCGACAGCTGGATCTCATGGCCCTGCCGGCGCAAGCCGGCGAGCTGGGCGATGCCGTGATCGAATACCCATTCGGTCAGCGAGCGCATCAGTCCGGCCGATTCGGCCAGGCGGATGAACTCGGTCGGCGGAACCATGCCCAGCGTGGGATGGTGCCAGCGCGCCAGCGCTTCCACCGCCACGCAGCGGCCGTGATCGAGGTCGATTCGCGGCTGGTAATGGAGATCCAGCTCGGCACGCTCGGTGAGCGCGGCAGCCAGCTCGGTGACCAGGAAAAACTCATGCCGGTGCCGCTCGTCCTGGTCGCGGTCGTACAGTGCCCAGCCACTCTCGCTGCGCTGGGCGGCATGGGAGGCGCTCATGACCAGTCGCAACGGGTCGCCGGTACGCAGTTCGGCCTCGTCGACCCTGAGCAGGCCCACGCCCGGCTGGATCGTGAGCGGGATGTTCAGGCACTCGAACGGCTGGCGCAGACGTTCCACCAGATCGTCCAGCCGGCGCGTGTCGAGCAGCCCGTGCGTATTGCCCAGCAGAACGGCGAAGCAGGATGTGCCCACCTGATACAGGCGCATGCCCGGGGTCAGCCACGCCTGGATCCGCTGCGCCACGCCGCGCATGAGTTCATCGGCGTAGGCATGGCCCATCGCGCGCACGAAGGCGCTGAAGCGCTCGACCGGGGCCACCTCGATCGCGGTGAGCCAGGCATGGTCGATGCCGTCGTGGAACAGTCCGCGCAGATCGCCGAAGAACGCGTTGCGGTGCGGCAGGCGGGTCACCGGGTCGGTGCGTCCTATATAGCCGCCCAGCACCACGCTGGCGCCGGCCAGTGCGGCGGCATCGCGCAGGGCGGCGCGTTCGGCCTCGCTCAGTTCGGCATGCGGGGTGTGATCCATCACGCACAGGGCACCGACCTGCCGGCCGCTGAGCGTGAACACCGGCTCGCTGGCGAAAAAGCGGATCGGCGCCGGCACCAGGCCGCTCGCAAGCGTCGCATGGGCGAAACGCTCGTCGCCGTGCGTATCCAGCACCACCTGCGCGGTGCTGCGCCGGGCCGCATCGATATACAGGCCATCCAGCGCGGGCGCCGCATGCGCACCATCGCGCGTATCGCCGGTGAACCAGAACGTGCCGCCACCGCTGAGTACCAGCGAGACCAGCGGCACTTTGAGCGACCCGGCCGCGAGCCGGGCCACGGCGTCGAAACCGGGTACCGCAAACGGCTCATCCGATGGCGTGCCCAGGGTTGCGGCCATGTCCCGCGGCACATCCTGCAGCGTATCCGGCGACAGCGCCGGGGCCGTTCCCGTGGTCGAGTGCATCGTCCGTTCCTCCCGCAGGGAACCGCGCCATTGCGTCCGGGCAGGCTACTGCGGTCCAGGTGGCGCCGCAACGGCATGTCGGGGGGAAGGGGCTTCACGCGGAGGGGCTGCTGACGCTTACCCGATCCGGTGCGGCAGCGCCAGGTATTCCTCGCTCTGCATCTCGATCAGGCGCGATTCGGTGCGGCCGAATTCCGCGCGCAGGCGCTCGCCGTCGTACAGCTCGGTGATCGGCGCGGCGGCGGACAGCACCAGCTTGACGTGGCGGTCGTAGAACTCGTCCACCAATTGCACGAAGCGCTTCGCGGCGTCCTCGCTGTAGATGGTGAACTGCGGCACGTTGGACACGATGACCGCCGGGCCGGCCTTGGCCAGGGCGATGTAGTCGGCAACCGCGCGCGGGCCTTCGCACAGCGCGGCGAAGTCGAACCACAGGATGCTGTCGGCACGCTTGCGGAACGGGATGTCGCGGCCGTTGACGTGCAGCGTGCCGTCCTCGTGCAGGTTGCCGCTGGCCTGGCTGGCGAAGATGCGCTCCAGCGCGCGGTGCGCCTCGGCGCCGGGCGGGGTCAGGTAGACCGGCGCCTGGGTCAGCGCGCGCAGGCGCCAGTCGCGCGACGAGGCCATCTCGACCACATGGCAGCGCCGTTCGATCAACGCGATCGCGGGCAGGAAGCGCGCGCGCTGCAGGCCGTCCTTGTACAGGTTCGCCGGCGCGGTGTTGGAGGTGGTGACCAGGGTGACGCCGCGCGCGAACAGCGCGTCGAGCAGGTTGGACAGGATCATCGCGTCGCCGATGTCGTTGACCAGGAACTCGTCCAGGCACAGCACGCGGCAGCGTGCGGCGATGCCGGCGGCGACCTCGACCAGCGGACTCTGCCGCTCGCCCAGGGCGCGCAGGCTCTCGTGCACCTCGCCCATGAAGCGGTGGAAGTGCCGGCGCAGCGCCACGCCGTGCGGCAGGCTGGCCACGAACAGGTCCATCAGGAAGGTCTTGCCGCGACCCACCGTGCCCCACAGGTACAGCCCCGGCACCACCTCGGGCGGGTCGTTGCCGAGCAGGGACTTCAGACGGTCGAACAGGCCGTTGCCGTTGCCGTTGCCGTTGCCGTTCGCGGGCCCGGCGCACAGCGCCGCGTGCATGCGGTCGAACTCCGGCAGCAGCGCCAGCTGGGTCGGGTCGGACTCCCAGCGGTGCGCGGCGATGCCTTCGAGGTAGCGCGCGCCGGGCGCGAGCGAGGGGGTTTCACTCATGGAGCGTGGGTCTTGGAAAGAGGGGATGGGCCGGCGTCAGCCATGCCGCAACGGCGGCAGCCAGCCGCGCACCGCATGCTTGATCGCGCCGCGCAGGTCCATCAGCCGACGGTGGAAGAAGTGGCTGGTCTCGGGCATGCGCACCAGTTCGGGCCGGTGCTCCAGCGTCTCGACCCAGTCGAACACCGCCTGCGGTTCGACGATCTCGTCAGCCTCGCCCTGCACGATCAGCCACGGGCAGGTCGGCAGCGCGATCGTCTCGAACGGCCAGCGCCCGACCGGCGGCGCGATGCTGACCAGCGCGTCGGCGTGCAGGCGCACCGCGTTGGCGATGGTCACGTAGCTGCCGAACGAGAAGCCGGCCAGCCACAGCGCATCGTCCGGGCGCATGCGGCGCACCCAGGCCACCACCGCGGCCAGGTCGTCGCCTTCGCCGTGGCCCTTGTCGTAGCTGCCCGCCGAATTGCCGGCTCCGCGAAAGTTGAAGCGCAGCGTATCCAGCCCGGATTCGCGCAGCGCCCGCTCGGCCATCGTCACCACCTTGTTGTGCATGCTGCCGCCCTCGATCGTGAGCGGGTGGCACAGCACGGCCACGCCGCGGCGCGCGCAGGCCGGTTCGGCGACGTCGCTGATGGTCTCGAGCTTGCCGGCGGGGCCGTCGAGCATGAAACTGGCGGCGACGTCCGGAAAGCTGGCAGGTTCGGCAGAGAGCTCGGTGGGATTCATGTGCACGATGATAACCGCCGGGCGGATCGGTTGCCGCGGACGCTCCGCATGAACCACCTGGCGCACGCGCTGCTGGCCGGCGACGACGAAGCCCTGCAGCTCGGCGGGATGCTGGGCGATTTCGTGCACGGACAGCCGGATGGGAGCTTGTTCCCGCCGCGGGTGATCGCCGGCATCCGCCTGCACCGGGCGATCGACGTGTACACCGATGCGCATCCCGAGGTGCTGGCGGCGAAGGCGCTGCTGCCCGCGCCGTATCGGCGCCATGCCGGGATCCTGCTGGACATGTGGTTCGACCGTTGCCTGGCGCGCGATTTTCCGCGCTGGAGCGCGCAACCACTGCCGGAGTATTCGGCCGCCCTGCGCGGCCTGCTGTGGCGGCAGGACGCGCTGCTGCCGCCGGCGCTGCGGCGCTTCCGCGGCTACATGGAAGCGCACGGCTTGCCGGCCGGCTACGCCGATGACGCGGTGCTGGACGAGGCGCTGGGCGGTATCGGGCAGCGCCTGAGCCGGCTCAATCCGCTGGATTCGGCGGTGCCGGTGCTGCTGGAGCGGGAAGCCGGGCTGCAGGAGCGCTTCGAGGCGTTCTTCCCGAAGCTGCGGGGGTTTGCGCGGGAGTGGATCGCGATGCACGCGGCGTGAAGCGTTGTTCCCTCCCCCCCGAGAGCGAAGGGGCAAACGAGAACGCCGCCCGGTGGGCGGCGTTTGAAGAAAGCTTGTTGGATCAGGCCAATTACTTGGCCTGATCGGCAATCCAGTGCACGGCGTTGGTCACCTGTTCGTCGGTGAGCGCCGGGTTGCCGCCCTTGGCCGGCATGAAGTTGCCGTTCGGGCCGTGGTAGCCCTCGATCGCGTGCTTGACCAGGGTGTCGACGCCCTGGGCCAGACGCGGCCCCCACGCGGCCTTGTCGCCCACCTTCGGGGCGCCGGCGACGCCGGAGGTGTGGCAACTGGTGCACAGGTGGTCGAAGATCGCCTTGCCGTCGGTGGTGCCGCCGTAGGCCACCTGCGACGCGGCGGCCTTGGCCGCGGCATCGGCGGCGGCCTGCATGGCGGCGCGGCCGGTGTTGCCGGCGTAGACGGCGCCGTCCGGTGCGATCCGCGCGGCAATCCTGGCCGGCTGCTTCGGGTTGGCTTCCTTCGGTTCGTGGTCGTGGATCGCCAGCGCCGCGAAGATCAGCACCACCGTCAGCACGGCCAGACCGCCGATCATGATCGAGAACTGGCGCAAGACGCTCTGATCGGATTTGCTCATGGGACCGCTCACGCACGTACTCCTGTCAGTGGGCAGGACGGAGCGCCACGATGGCTGTTCCGACCTGCCTGAATTGCCTGTAGCTGTCGCACCGGCCCGATGGACACGCCCGGTGCGGGTTGCCGTGCGTGAGTGCACGGCACGGATCACGCTTGCCGTTCGACCCGGATTCGGGGGTCGGACAGGCAACAGTCGGCGATTATAAACGAAGCGCGCGGCAAGTTTCAGGCCTCGGCGGCGACCCGTCGCGGTGGCCATGCCTGCCGCGGCAGCCCGCGCGGTGCCTGCGGAAGGCCTTGTATCGGGCGGCGCCCCTGCCATCGGTCATGCCGGACCCATGTCAACCGGCATTGTTCAAGTTCGTTGATCTGCCCCTATGCTTTGATCCCGGGAGACGCATGTCGGCATGGCCCGGCACGCGTCCGTCATTTCGCCAACGCATGCCACGCAGTCGTGTGCCGGTGGGCGCACCGTTCAGTCCAGGAGTTTTACATGTCGCGTTTTTGGAAGATCGCGTTGATCGTGATTGCCGTGATCGTGGTGGCAGCGGTGGGTTTCCGCCTGCTGCACAAGCCGGCTCCGGCGGGTCCCGCGTCGGCGCAGTCCGCCACCAAGAGCAAGGACGGCAAGGACGAGACGCCGCCGGTGCCGGTGACCGTGGTGCCGGTGGTCAAGCAGAACGTGCCGGTCTACCTGACCGCGCTCGGCACGGTGCAGGCGCTCAACACGGTCACCGTGAACCCGCAGGTGGGCGGCCAGCTGCTCAGCCTGGAGTTCACCGAAGGTCAGCCGGTGAAGAAGGGCCAGGTGCTCGCGCAGATCGACCCGCGCACCTACCAGGCCGCCTACGATCAGGCCGCGGCGAAGCAGCGCCAGGACCAGGCGCTGCTGGAGACGGCCAAGAGCAACCTGGTGCGCAGCCAGGACCTGGCCGCCAAGGGCTACATCTCCAAGCAGGACCTGGATACCCTGCGCAACACGGCCGCCCAGTACGCGGCCATGGTGGCCGCCGACGCGGCCAGCGTGCGCGACAGCCAGGTGCAGCTGGCCTACACCAAGGTGATCTCGCCGATCGACGGCTTGGCCGGCATCCGCAACGTGGATCCGGGCAACGTGGTGACCACCAGCACCGGCATCGTCACGCTGACCCAGCTGCATCCGATCAACGTGATGTTCACCCTGCCCGAGCAGAACCTCGACATGGTGCGTGCCGCGGCCGCGCAGGAAGGCGCCTCGCTGCAGGTGACCGCGCTGGACCGCACCGATGCGCATCCGATCGCCAGCGGCGGCGTGCTCAAGGTGATCGACAACCAGATCGACACCAGCACCGGCACGTTCCGCCTGAAGTCGGAGTTCCCGAACGCGAAGAACGAGTTGTGGCCGGGCCAGTTCGTCAACGTGCAGCTGCTGGTCAGCACCGTCGACGGCGGCCTGGTGATCCCGGCGCAGGCGGTGCAGCGCGGGCCGGACGGCGACTACGTCTACCAGGTGCAGGCCGACAGCACGGTCAGGATGCAGGCGGTTGTGGTCGCCGGTGAAGTGGGCGACAGCCACGTGATGATCGGCAGTGGCCTCAAGGTCGGCGATCGCGTCGTCACCGAAGGCCAGTTCCGGTTGAAGCCGGGCAGCAAGGTCAACGCGTTGAAGCCGGGCGAAGTGCCGGCGGCGCCGACTGCGGCCGAACTGGAGAAAGCCAAGCAGAACAGCAAGGGTGGTCGCCGTCGCGGCTGAGCGGCCGTGCCGGCCAGTGCAACGCCACCGCAGTCGCGCGAACCCGGCCGTGTCCCGGCCATGACCGCGGCTGAACCCGCACCTACACGTTACGGATAGCCATGGGATTCTCGACGCTCTTCATTCGCCGGCCGATCGCCACCTCGCTGCTGATGGTGGCGGTGCTGCTGCTCGGCATCCTCGGCTATCGCCAGCTGCCGGTGTCCGCCCTGCCGGAGATCGAGGCGCCCAGCCTGGTGGTCAGCACGCAGTATCCGGGTGCCAGCGCCAACACCATGGCGGCGCTGATCACCACCCCGCTGGAGCGCAACCTGGGGCAGATCTCCGGGCTCACCATGATGAGCTCGGATTCCTCCGCCGGGCTGTCCACGATCATCCTGCAGTTCTCGATGGATCGCGACGTCGACATCGCCGCGCAGGACGTGCAGGCGGCGATCAACCAGGCCAAGGGCACCTTGCCGGGCAACCTGCCGTATCCGCCGGTGTACAACCGCGTGAATCCGGCCGATGCGCCGATCCTCACCCTCAAGCTCACCTCCGACAGCCGCCAGCTGCGCGAGGTGAACGACCTGGCCGACTCGATCATCGCGCAGAAGCTGTCGCAGGTGCAGGGCGTGGGCCTGGTCTCGATCGCCGGCAACGTGCGCCCCGCGGTGCGCGTGCAGGTGAACCCGGCGCAGCTGTCCAACCTCGGCCTGACCCTGGAAGACGTGCGCAGCGCATTGACCCAGGCCAACGTCAACGCGCCGAAGGGCACGCTGAACGGCAAGACGCAGAGCTACTCGATCGGCACCAACGACCAGTTGAGCGACGCGGCCGAGTACAAGAACACCATCATCAGCTACAAGAACAACTCGCCGGTGCGGCTGTCCGACGTGGCCAGCGTGGTCGACGGCGTCGAGAACGACCAGCTCGCCGCGTGGGCGAACGGCCAGCCGGCGGTGCTGCTGGACGTGCGCCGCCAGCCCGGCGCGAACATCGTGCAGACGGTGGAGCAGATCCGCAACGTGCTGCCGGAACTGCGCAGCGCGCTGCCGGCCGACGTGCACCTGGACGTGTTCGCCGACCGCACGGTGACCATCCGCGCCTCGGTGCACGACGTCGAGTTCACCCTGATCCTCACCGTGTTCCTGGTGATCGGCGTGATCTTCGTGTTCCTGCGCCGGCTGTGGGCCACCATCATTCCGGCGACGGCGGTGCCGCTGTCGCTGATGGGCACCTTCGGCGTGATGGCGTTCACCGGCATGTCGCTGGACAACCTGTCGCTGATGGCGCTCACCGTGGCCACCGGCTTCGTCGTCGACGACGCGATCGTGATGATCGAGAACATCGTGCGCTACATCGAGCAGGGCAGGGACGGCAAGGAGGCGGCCGAGGTCGGCGCGAAGGAGATCGGCTTCACCGTGCTGTCGCTGACCGTGTCGCTGGTGGCGGTGTTCCTGCCGTTGCTGCTGATGCCCGGCGTTACCGGCCGGTTGTTCCACGAATTCGCCTGGGTGCTCACCATCGCGGTGACCATCTCGATGCTGGTGTCGCTGACGCTGACGCCGATGATGTGCGCCTACCTGCTCAAGCCCGACCAGCTGCCCGAGGGCGAAGACGCGCACGAGCGCCACGCCGCGGCCGGCAAGCGCACGGTGTGGTCGCGCACCGTAGGCATCTACGAGAATTCGCTGGACTGGGTGCTCGACCACCAGCGCCTGACCATGCTGGTCGCCGGCGCCGCGGTGGTGCTCACGGTGTTCCTGTACGTCGTGATTCCCAAGGGCCTGCTGCCCGAGCAGGACACCGGCCTGATCACCGGCGTGGTGCAGGCCGACGACAACATCGCGTTCCCGCAGATGGAGGACCGCACCAAGGCGGTCGCCGCGGCGCTGCGCAAGGATCCGGCGGTGACCGGCGTGGCCGCCTTCATCGGCGCCGGCACGATCAACCCCACGCTCAACCAGGGCCAGCTCAGCATCGTGCTGAAGGATCGCGGCGACCGCGACGGCCTGGACGAACTGCTGCCGCGGCTGCAGCAGGCCGTTGCCGGCATCCCGGGCGTGGCGCTGTACCTGAAGCCGGTGCAGGACGTGACCCTGGACAGCCGCGTCGCCGCCACCGAATACCAGTATTCGCTGTCCGAAGTGAACGCGGTCGAGCTGGCCGGGTACGCCACCCAGATGACCCAGGCGATGCGCCAGCGGCCGGAGCTGTCCGATGTCGACAACAACCTGGCCAACAATGGCAACGCGCTGAAGCTGACCATCGACCGCGAGAAGGCCAGCCGCCTCGGCGTGCCGGTGCAGAGCATCGACGACACCTTGTACGACGCGTTCGGCCAGCGCCAGATCTCCACCATCTTCACCCAGCTCAACCAGTATCGCGTGGTGCTGGAAGTGGCGCCGGAGTTCCGCAGCAGCGACGACCTGCTGAACAAGCTCACCGTGCGCGGCAACGGCAACGGCGCGCTCACCGGCAGCAACGCGACCAGCTTCGGCCAGCTGAAGTCGAGCAACTCGGCGACCCCGTCGGGCATCGGCAACGCCGGCAACGTCGGCTTCGAGATCGGCGGCGGTGGCACCATCCCGCTGTCGTCGCTGGTGCATGCGCAGGTCACCAGCGCGCCGCTGGTGGTCAGCCACCAGCAGCAGCTGCCGGCGGTGACGCTGGCGTTCAACGTGGCGCAGGGCTACTCGCTGTCCGACGCGGTGGCGGCGATCCACGAGGTCGAGCAGCAGCTGGACTTCCCGCCGCAGGTGCGCGGCGAGTTCGTCGGCAAGGCGGCCGAGTTCACTTCCTCGCTCGGCGACGAGGTGCTGTTGCTGCTGGCGGCGATCGTGGTGATCTACATCGTGCTGGGCGTGCTGTACGAGAGCTACATCCACCCGCTGACGATCATCTCCACGCTGCCGCCGGCCGGCGTCGGCGCGCTGCTGGCGCTGATCCTGTGCGGCATGAGCCTGTCGGTGGACGGCATCGTCGGCATCGTGCTGCTGATCGGCATCGTGAAGAAGAACGCGATCATGATGATCGACTTCGCGATCGAGGCGCGCCGCACCGGCCTCAACGCGCGCGACGCGATCCGCCGCGCCTGCCTGCTGCGCTTCCGCCCGATCATGATGACCACCGCCGCGGCGATGCTCGGTGCCTTGCCGCTGGCGCTGGGCAACGGCATCGGCGCCGAACTGCGCCGGCCGCTGGGCGTGTCGATCGTCGGCGGCCTGCTGCTGTCGCAGCTGGTCACGCTGTACACCACGCCGGTGATCTACCTGTACATGGAGCGTTTCTCCGACTGGCTGGCCGCGCGCCGCGAGCAGCGCGCGCTGAGCCACGCCCAGGCCCGCAGCGCAGCGTGACTCGCCGTCGTTCGCCCCGCTCCCTCCCCTGCCAGCAGGGGAGGGTTGGGGTGGGGTCGCCCTTCATCGCTCCGATCAACCTTTTCGCGGCATGGACGTTGAGGGTGGGATGATTCGTTCACGCGTCGTCTGCCGTACCTCGCCCATCCCCCGCCCACGTTGAATCCATGAACATCTCCGGCACCTTCATCCGCCGCCCGATCGGCACTTCGCTGCTGGCGATGGGCCTGTTCGTGGCCGGCATGATCTGCTACGCCCTGCTCGGCGTGGCGGCGCTGCCGAACATGCAGTTCCCGGCGATCTTCGTGCAGGCCAGCCAGGCCGGCGCGGACGCCAGCACCATGGCGTCCACCGTGGCCGCGCCGCTGGAACGGCACCTGGGCCAGGTGCCTGGCATCGAGACGATGCGCTCGTCCAGTTCCGAGGGCCGCACCTTCGTCTTCATGATGTTCCGCAACGGCACCGACCTGGATTCCGCCGCGCGCGACGTGCAGGCGGCGATCAACTCGGCCGCACCGGACCTGCCCAGCGGCCTCAACGGCGCGCCCAGCTACCAGAAGGCGAACCCGAACGACGACCCGATCATCGCGCTCGCACTGACGTCGGCCACGCAGTCGGCGGCCGACCTGTACAACCTGTCCGACACCCTGCTGGCGCAGCGGCTGCGCCAGTTGCCGGGCGTGTCGTCGGTGGAGATCGCCGGTGCGGCCACGCCGGCGATCCGCGTCGACGTGAACCTGCGCGCGCTGAACGCGATGGGCCTGTCGCCGGACCAGCTGCGCAATGCGCTGAGCGCGGCCAACGTGACGTCGCCGGAGGGCTTCCTGTCCGACGGCACCACCACCATGTCGGTCAGCGCCACCACCCAGTTGCACAGCGCGGACGAGTTCGCCCAGCTGGTGATCGCCAGCCGCAACGGCACGCCGGTGCGCCTGTCCGACGTGGCGAACGTCTACGCGGGCCAGCAGGATGCGTACCAGGCCGCCTGGTTCCACGGCAAGCCGGCCGTGCTGATGTACGTCTACAAGAAGGCCGACGCCAACATCATCGCCACCGTCGACCTGGTCAAGGACCAGTTGCCGTTGCTGCGCGAGTACCTGCAGCCCGGCACCGTGCTGACCCCGTTCTTCGACGGCACGCCGACCATCCGCGCCTCGCTGCACGAGGTGCAGGCCACGCTGCTGATCTCGCTGGCGATGGTGGTCCTGGTGATGGCGCTGTTCCTGCGTCGGCTCGCGCCCACGCTGATCGCGGCGGTGGCGGTGCCGCTGTCGCTGGCCGGCGCGTTCGTGGTGATGTACATCCTCGGCTACACGCTGAACAACCTCACCCTGCTGGCGCTGGTGATCGCGATCGGCTTCGTGGTCGACGATGCGATCGTGGTGATCGAGAACATCATCCGCCACATCGACGGCGGCATGTCACGCATGCAGGCGACCCTGGCCGGCGCGCGCGAGATCGGCTTCACCATCGTCTCGATCACCGCCTCGCTGATCGCCGTGTTCATCCCGCTGCTGTTCGCCGGCGGCATCACCGGCATGTTCATGCACGAGTTCTCGGTGACCCTGGTGTCGGCGATCGTGGTCTCCGCGCTGGTCTCGCTGACGCTGACGCCGGCGCTGTGCGGGCGCTTCCTCAACGGGCATGCCGCGGAGGAAAAGGCGCCGCCGTCGCGGCGCGCGCGCGCGCTGGACGGTTTCCACGCCGGCATGCTGCGCGTGTACACCCGCGCGCTGAACTTCTCGCTGCGCCATGCGCTGCTGTTCTCGCTGACCCCGCTGGTGCTGATCGTGGTCACGTTCTACCTGTTCGGCGTGGTCAAGACCGGCCTGTTCCCGGCGCAGGACACCGGCCTGATCTGGGGCCGCGCCAGTTCCAGCGCCACGGTGTCGTTCGCCGAAAGCAGGCAGCGGCTGGAACGGCTCACCGCGATGCTGATGGCCGACCCCGACGTCGCCACCGTGGGCTCGCGCCTGGGCAGCAGCCGGCAGGGCACCAGCGGCTCGTTCAACATCGACCTGAAGACCCGCGCCGAAGGCCGCAGGGACGACACCTTCGCCGTGCTCGCGCGGCTCAGCGCGAAGGCCGCGAACTATCCCGACCTCAACCTGCGCCTGCGCCCGGTGCAGGACCTGCCCAGCGGCGGCGGTGGCGGCACCAGCCAGGGCGCGCAATACCAGGTGTCGCTGCAGGGCAACGACCTGGCCAGCCTGCAGGAGTGGCTGCCGAAGCTGCAGGCCGAGCTGAAGAAGAACCCGAAGCTGCGCGACGTCGGCACCGACGTCGACGAGGCCGGCCTGCGCCAGAACATCGTGATCGACCGCGACAAGGCCGCGCGGCTCGGCGTGTCGATCGGCAGCATCGACGGCGCGCTGTACGACGCGTTCGGCCAGCGCCAGGTGTCCACCATCTACTCGGACATCAGCCAGTACCAGGTGGTGGTCAACGCGCTGCCCGAACAGACCGCCACGCCGGAGGCGCTCAACCGCATCTACGTGCGATCCAGCAGCGGCCAGATGATCCCGATCACCGCGTTCGCGCGGCAGGAGCCGGGGCTGGCGCCGTCGCAGATCACCCACGAGAACCAGTACACCACGATGGACCTCAGCTTCAACCTCGCGCCCGACGTGAGCATGGGCGAGGCGATGGCGATCATCCAGTCCACCGTGAAGAACATGCGCATGCCCGGCGACATCCGGGTGCAGCTGGGCAACGACTTCCGCCGCTTCCAGCAGTCGCAGAGCGGCATGGGCTGGCTGATCCTGGCCGCCGTGCTCACCGTCTACATCGTGCTCGGCATGCTGTACGAGAACCTGGTACATCCGATCACCATCCTGTCCACCCTGCCGGCCGCCGGCGTGGGCGCGCTGCTGGCGCTGTGGCTGACCGGCACCGAGCTGTCGGTGGTGGCGCAGATCGCGCTGGTGCTGTTGATAGGCATCGTCAAGAAAAACGCGATCATGATGATCGACTTCGCCCTGGTCGCCGAGCGCGAACACGGCAAGAGTCCGCTGGAGGCGGCGCGCGAAGCCTGCATCGTGCGCTTTCGTCCGATCATGATGACCACGATGGTCGCCATCCTCGCCGCCCTGCCCATCGCGATCGGCCTGGGCGAAGGCAGCGAACTGCGCCGCCCGCTCGGCATCGCCCTGATCGGCGGCCTGCTCATCTCGCAAAGCCTCACCCTGCTCAGCACCCCGGCGCTGTACGTGATCTTCTCGTGCCTCGTGGAACGGCGGCGAGCGTGGTGGGCGCGGCGGCAAGAGCGCAAGGCGGCGCGGCGGCGGCAGCTGGCGGGGGTTTGAGCGGAAGGTATGCGTGAAGCTCCTTCACGAGCCCGCTCTCATTTTTCCGCCATGGGATACGAGAAGCAGATTCCACCGTGATGAGCGCTGTACCCGGCCGGCTGACCGAATAGACGTGCTTGATGCCCCCGATCTCCGAGAGCTTCTGTTCCAGCGGATAGGCGACGAGGTTTTCATCGTGCATATCGGCGCCGGGAAATGGCACCATCACATTGGCCATGATCACGTCAATCTGCGGTGCTTCCTCGTGCGGTGTGATGACGGGGCTGCGGCCGGCAGCATCGGCGACAGCTACGACAATGCACTGGCCGAGACAATCAACGGGCTGCACAAGGCCGAGGTCGTCCACCGGCAATCCTGGAGGAACGGCGAGGCCGTCGAGTTGGCTGCGCTCGGCTGGGTGCACGGGTTCAATCATCAGCGACTGCCGGGGCCGATCGGGAACATCCCACCAGCGGAAGCTGAAGCGGCTTACTATCGAACCAGGCCACGTGGTGCAAAGCGGCGTACATGTGGCCGGAGGCATGTGGGGGCGCGCTTGGCGTCTTGATGGCACAAGGGGACATGCCGTGTACTTCGAGCGGATTGGGCCATGACCATGCAGCGCGCTGCCGCCTTGCCGGGACGGCGGACGCGATGGCGCGCCATCGCGTCGATGGGCGTGCTGCTGTGCGGCTTGCTGGCGGCATGCGCGGCTTGGGCGGTCGAGTTGCCCATCGCTACGCTGGGTACCGATGTCGACCTGGGCCGGCAGGACATCCGCGTCCTGTACCAGGATCGCGACGGGCTGGTGTGGGCCGGCACGAACGCGGGCCTGTACGTCTTCGATGGTGTGGGTTTCCTGCGTATGGGCGGCGAGCAGGGGTTCGAGTCTTCCGCGGTCGTCGGCATGGCCGAGGATGCTTCCGGCGATCTCTGGGTCGCCACGCTGGCCGGCATGCAGCTACGCCACCAGGGCCGCTTCGCCGTCGTCGAGCCGGCGGGGCATCCGCTGGTGGCCGATCCGGGCCAGACGCTGGCGGTGCAGCCCGATGGCGGCCTGCTGGTGCTCAGTCGGCATCGCCTGCTGCTCGTGACAAGGCTGGCCGACGGGAGCTGGACGGCGCAGCCGTTCTTCGCGGGGGAGCGGCGCAAGCTGGATCCGTCGCTGGACCGGGTCGGCGTGGTGGCCGTGCAGGGAGAGGCCGTCTGGTTCAGCTGCGGCAAAGAACTGTGCCGCTTCCGGCAAGGGCAGACCAGCCATTTCGGCACCCGCGAAGGTGTGCCCGCGGAGGCATGGCAAGCCATCCTGCCGATGCGCGATGGCAGCCTGTGGGTGCAGGGCCGGCACACGCTGCTGCACTGGACGGCCGGTGCGCCGGGTTTTGTCGAGCAGCGCCTGCCCGACGGACAGGCGTGGGTCACCGGGGCCGGCGGGCTGCTGGCGCAGGATACCCATGGCAGCCTCGTCGTCGGCACGAAGACGGGCCTGCTGCGCCTCGAAGGCGGGGACTGGAAGGTCCATGGGGACAGGCAGGGCCTCCTGCCGCGGCCCATCCAGCCGGTATCGCCCGTGCTTGCCGATCGCGACGGCAGCCTGTGGCTGGGCAACCACGGCCTGGGCGTGCTGCATTGGGCAGCGAGCAGGGCCGTCGAAAACTGGAGCGGATGGTTTGGCTGGGACAAGCCGGAATACGCGGCGCTGGATCGCATCAACACGCTCACGCTGTGGATGCCCGACGACGGCAGCTTGCTGTCCTCCGCCGGCGACCAGTACGACCGGCGCTGGCCGCTGACCTCGATGCCGCCCAGGGATGCGCACCTCGAACGTCCTTCACGGGACGGCTCCACCTGGGACTTCCATTTCGATGGACGGATCACGCGGCGCCTGCCTGGCAGCGGCCGTTTCGTGACGGTGGCCGTGCTCAAGAACTACATCCGCGGCGTGCTGACCGCTCGCAACGGCAAATTCTGGATCTACACCCAGGGCGGCGTCGATTCGCTGGATCCGGAAACCGCCGTGGTGGAGCACTCCGACTCATTCCAGCTCGGCACCCACTGCTCCGATGCCGCCGAGGACAATGCCGGTCGCATATGGGCAGCCTGCAATACAGGCATCTATCGGCATGACGTGCAATGGCAACACGTCTTGTTCCTCGTCGGCAAGGCGGGCAATCGCCGGAGCGTCTCGGTGGTGGCGGAGCGCATCGCGATCACGCCCGACGGCAGGCTGTGGGTGGGAACCCCGGAGGCCCAACTGCTGGTGTCGCAGATAAGCATGTCCGGCGAACTGCTCATGCAGCCGGCCAACGATGTGGCATGGGCGCGCACGCGGCTGGATTTCCTGGAGACCGACAAGCGCGGGTGGCTATGGGCCGGCAATGCTGCGAACGTGGATGTTTTCGACGGCACCCGCTGGTCGCGCCTCACCTCCCGGGATGGCTTGCTGCTGGACGAGTCGGGCAGCCTCGCCTTCCATGCGGACGACGATGGCTCCGTCTGGATCGCCTCGAAGGCCGGCCTGTCGCATCTGATCCATCCTGCCCGGCTGCTTGTTCCGCCGATCTGGCAGCCCCGCGTCATCGCGGCCGATTACGGCGGCAGCGACCTTCTTTCCGACCCGGTGGCGTCATTCGACCCGGGCAAGCTGGTCACCTTGCATCTGGCCGTGACCGGCAACAGCGTGGGCAACCCGGTGCGCTATCGCTACCGGCTGGAAGGCGTCGACAAGGACTGGCACGAAACCGGCGAGCGCAGCGTCGCCTACCCGCTGGTCGGTGCCGGCACCTACCGTTTCGAAGTGCAGGCGGTGGACGTGAACCGTGGGCGTACGTCGGCGGCGGCGACATGGGTATTCACCCTGGCCACGCCATGGTGGCGTTCGCCGTGGACGCCGTTGCTGGCGCTGCCTCTGCTGGCCGGTGCAGGCGTGGCAGGGGCATGGCGTTGGCGCAGCGCCGCCCTGACGGCCAGGAACCGCCAGCTCGAGCAAACGGTGGATCGGCGCACCGCGCAGCTGGAGCAGGCGCTGCATGCGCGCAACGACCTGCTCGCAAGGATCAGCCACGACCTGCGCTCCCCCCTGGTCAACATCATCGAATGCGTGAACCGGTGGCGTGCCGGCGACGTCCGGCGCGACTACCCGCGCATCATCGAGCAGAGCATCTGGCATCAGGTCAGGCTGATCGATGGCCTGCTGGAATTCGCGCATGACGAACACATCCGCGCCGAACTGGAAGAGGCGCCGGGCTACCTGCACGCCTTCCTCGCCGAAGTCGTTGCGCAGGCCGCGCTGATGGCGGAGCGCGGCGGCAACCGGTTCGTCCACCGCTTCGACGCCAAGCTGCCGGGGGTGGTCAGGGCCGATTTCCGCCGCTTGCGGCAGGTGCTGCTGAACCTGCTCGGCAACGCCGCCAAGTTCACGCACGAAGGCCTGGTCGGGTTCGACGTGACGGTGGTGCAGGGCGACGCCGAACGCGTGCGCCTCAACTTCGTCATTCGCGACAACGGCATGGGCATGGCGGCCGACAAGCTCGAATCGCTGCTGGAGCCGTTCGTGCGCGGCAGCAACGCCGAGCACCGCGAAGGCAGGGGGCTGGGCCTGTCCATCGTGGCGCATTGGCTGGACCGCATGCACTCGCGGCTGCAGGCGAGCCGGTTGGACGCCGGCGGCAGCGAATTCTCCTTCGCGGTGGATTTCGACACGGCCAGCGAAGCCGAGGTGGACTCCTGTCTCCTCGACGACGACCCGATGGAGAGCAACCTCGATGGCGGCGGCCGGGCCATCGTGGTGGCCGACGAGCAGCCCCGGAACCGCGACATGCTCTGCGACCTTCTCGACAGCTACGGTTTCGCCAGCTTCCCGGCCGGCGACGGCGAGGCAGCCCTGCGGATGGTGGAGGCGCAAGGTGCCGTCATGGTCATCACCGACCAGTACATGGACGGCATGGATGGCTGGGTGCTGCTGGCGGCGCTGCGGAAAAACCATGCCGGCCTGCCGGTGATCCTCTGTTCCGCCACACCGCCGCGCCGCCCGGCCACGTGCGCCCCCGGGCTGGATTTCGATGCGGCGCTGCTGAAGCCCGTCAGCGTGCGGCAGTTGCTGCAGGTGATTTTCGGTAAGCTGCCGGGCGCTTGAGAAAGCCGCCGCCGCGACCGCTTCAAGCGCCTGCGTCGCCATCCCCGGCTTGCACGCTCGACCGATAGGCCGTGGGCGTCATGCCCGTGCGCTCGCGGAAGGCCGTGGTGAAGTTGCAGGCGCTGCGGAAGCCGATCTGTGCGGCGATGTCCTGCATGCCCAGGTGCGACCGGGCCAGCAACTCGCGGCCGCGGCGCAGGCGCTCCTCGCGGATCCAGTGGAACACCGTCACGCCCAGCCGCTCGCGGAAAATCGCCGACAGCCGCTTGCCGTGCGTGCCGGCCTTCTTGGCTATCTCGCCCAGGTCGGGCAGATCGCCCAGGTTCGTCCGGATGAAGTGCATGGCCGCGCGCAGGATCACCTCGTCCGGCGGCAGCGGGGTCTCCGGTTCCTCCGGCGCGTCGGCCTGCGCGGTGCGGGAGGCCAGCTTCAGGTGGATGCGCACGCGCGCCAGTACCTCCATCGGCAGGCAGGGCTTGAGGATGTAGTCGACGCCGCCGTTGAGCAGGCCTTCCAGCCGTTCCTTGTCCGCGTTGGCCGCGCTGACGAAGATGATCGGGATGTCCCGCGTTTGCGGGTCTGCCTTCAGCATGCGGCAGGCGGCAAAGCCGTCCGTGCCCGGCATGCACACATCCAGCAGGATGAGGTCCGGCTGCAGCGCCTGGGCGCGCTGGCAGCCTTGCCGGGCGTCGGTGGCCAGGTTGATGCGCATGCCTTTGGCGAGCAGCAACTCGGTGGTGCCTCGGATGTCTTCCAGGCGATCATCGATGATCAGCACGAACGGTTGTTTCGCAGTCATGCCATTTCCCTGCAAATGCCAGCGCCTGTCGGCGCGGTCCGCATTATAGGTCGATGGGCGCTCCGGCAAAGCCGGCGCACCCTGCGGCAAAAGTGCGCGCCGGCGCACGTCACTAAGCTGACGGCACAGGGCGGTGTTTGGCACGCGATCGCGCCAAACGTAGCGATTATCGCGGTGTCCCGCGTGCAGGCTTTGCACGCGTGGGCAGGTTTTGAAGCCGTCCTTTCACTTCATGAACTGGACACCTTCGCCATGAACCACATCTACCGACTCTGCTGGAACCGCTCGCTGCGCGCCTGGGTGCCGGCTTCCGAACTGGCGAAGAGCAAGGGTGCCGGCACGAGCTGCAGCCGTCCAGCGGCGCGCCTGCCGCTGATGCTCAGCCTGCTGTCGCTGTCGCTGGGCATGAGCGGCCTCGCCTGGGCAGGCAACACGCCCACGGGCGGCCAGATCGTGGGCGGATCGGGCCAGATCACGCAGTCCGGCAACGTCACCACCATCCAGCAGAACAGCCCGACGCTGTCGGTCAACTGGCAGAGCTTCGACATCGGCGCCAGCCAGACGGTCGATTTCCTGCAGCCGGGCCGCAGTTCCATCGCGGTCAACCGCATCCTGGGCAACAGTGCCAGCGAGATCTACGGCCACCTCAACGCCAACGGCCAGGTGTGGCTGATCAACCCCAACGGCGTGCTGTTCGGCCAGAGCGCGCAGGTGAACGTGGGCGGCATCGTCGCCTCCACGCTGGATCTCGACGACAGCACGCCGGGCAGCGGCAGCGTGCGCTTCGCCGGCAAGGATCGCGGCAGCGTGGTCAACCAGGGCAGCATCACCGCCGCCGAGGGCGGCTACGTGGCGCTGCTGGGCAATACGGTGTCCAACCAGGGCACGATCCGCGCGCAACTGGGCACGGTGGCGCTGGGCGGCGGCACGGCGATGACGCTGACCTTCGCCAACAACCATCTGATGCACCTGGTGGTGGAGGCGAACGCCGTCAAGAGCCTGGTCGAGAACCGCCAGCTCATCGTCGCCGATGGCGGCAACGTGCTGATGACCGCCGGCGCGCGCAACTCGCTGATCGCCAGCGCCGTCAACAACACCGGCACCGTGCAGGCGCGCACCGTGGCCGAGCACAACGGCACCATCACCCTGCTGGGCGGCATGGAGGCGGGCACCGTGGACGTCGCCGGCACGCTGGACGCCAGCGCGCCGAACGGCGGCAACGGCGGCTTCATCGAAACGTCCGGTGCGCGGGCGCACATCGCCGATGGCGCCGTCATCACCACCAAGGCAACCGGTGGCAAGCATGGCACGTGGCTGGTCGATCCCACCGACTTCACCATCGCCGCCAGTGGCGGTGACATCACCGCCAGCACGCTTGAAAGCCAGCTCGCCAGCGGCAACGTCGCGTTCACCAGCGACAATGGCACCGGCGGCACCTCCGGCAACATCAACGTCAACCAGGCGGTGACGTGGAGCGCCGACACCACGCTCACGCTGACCGCGAGCAACGACGTCAACCTCAACGCTGCCATCACCAACACCGGCGCCAGCGGCAAGACGGTGTTGAACGCGAACAACGCCTTCGTCAACAACGTCGGCGCTTCGGGCCTGGGCGGCCACTGGGCAATCTACAGCGCCAGCCCCATGGCCGTGGGCGAGAACCTGGGCGGCCTCACGCCCGGCTTCATCCAGTACAACGCCCCGATCGGCACGGCGGCAGCTCCGGGTGCCACGGGCAACGGCGTGTTCTACAGCATCAACCCCACGCTCACGGTCACGGGCCTCACCGGCACCGTGACGAAGAGCTACGACGCCACCGCCACCGCCACGCTCGCGGGCAGCAACTTCACCGACACCGGCCTGATCAACGGCGACGCCATTGCGTCGGCCACCGGCACGTACAGCCAGTCGGACGTGGGCAGCAACCTCAAGGTGACTTCGCCGTCGTCCATCTCCGGCATCAACATCGTCAACGGCAGCACGCCGGTCTATGGCTACGCCCTGTCAGGCACGGGCAAGACGGCGAGCATCGGCACGATCGACGCGGCGCAGCTGTACGCCACCATCATCGGCAACCCCGCCAAGGTATACGACGGCACCACCACGGCCACGCTGACCTCGGCCAACTATTACATCACCGGCCTTGCCGCGGGGCAGAGCATCACGGTGGGCCAACCCAGGTCGGTGGGCTATGCCAGCGCCGACGTCAACACCCATGGCGGCATCACGCCCGGCGGCGGCGAGGTGGCGATCGGCGCCACGTTCGCCAGCACCAACTTCGTCGCCGGCTCGGGCACCAAGCTCTCCAACTACATCCTGCCCACGGCCACCACCATCACCTCTGCCGCGCTCGGCCAGGACGCGATGGCCGGTTACGGCATCATCACGCCGGCACCGGTGTACCTGAGCGGCGTGCAGACCACCAACAAGACCTACGACGCCACCAGCAGCGACCCACTGGACATCCGCAACGTCAACATCTACGGCGTGGTCAACAGCGACGACGTCACGCTCGACACCAGCGGCGGTACCGGCAACTTCGCCGACGCCAATGCCGGCAGCGGCAAGACGGTCACGCTCAGCGGCTTCACCCTGACGGGCAGCAATGCCACCAAGGTCGCCGACTACGCGCTGATCGTGCCGACCAACCTCACCGCCGATATCTCCCCGAAGGCGCTCACCGTTGCCGGCGTCACCGCAACCGACAAGGTGTACGACGGCACGACTGCCGACACCCTGAATACCGGCAGCGCCGTGCTCAGCGGCTTCGTGAACGCCGCAGACCAGGCATCGACGACGCTGTCCACGGCTTCAGCCACCGGCACCTTCAGCCAGGCAGACGTGGGCAACGGCCTCGCGGTGGACGTCAACGGCCTCGCCGTCGACAACAGCAACTACACGGTGACCCAGCCGACGGGCCTTGCTGCGAACATCACCCCGGCAACGCTGGCCATCGCTTTCAACCCGAGCGTATCCCCCGACAAGATCTACGACGGCACCGACTACGCCACGTTGAACGGTGGCGACTTCACCGTCACGGGCATGGTGGGCAGCGAGCAGGTGGCGGTGAGCCAGGCGCCTGCAACCTACACCGGCACCGGTGCGCCCAATGTCGGCACCTACGATGTCACGGCCGCGCTGCAATCGTCCGATCTCGGCTTCACCAACGGCGCCAAGGCCGGCAACTACATCTTCAACTCCACCGTCACCGGCACCGGTGCGATCACCCCGGCACCGTTGAAGCTGGTCATCGACGGCAATCCCGCCAAGACCTACGACGGCGACAGCTCGGCCTCGCTGAGCGCCGCCAACTTCACGCTGAGCGGCGTGATTCCGGGCGAAATCATCAACCTGGCTGGCTCCTTTACGGGCAACTACTACAACGGTTCCCCGAGCACCCCCGAGAGCAATGTCGGTACATGGGGCGTGGTAGCCGCGTTGAGCGACAGCAACTACCAGTTCACGGCGAGCAGCGGCAACCCCACCGGCTCGCTGGGCAACTACACCCTGCCGACCACGGCGCTGGGTCTCGGCACCATCACGCCCAAGGGCATCGAGGGCCAGATCACGGCGGGGATCAACGGTGCCACCAAGGTCTACGACGGCACCACCGCGATCACGCTCGGCCAGGACAACATCGTGTTCTACGGCTTCGTGGGCGGCGACGGTGGCACGGTAACCGCGCCCATCACCGGCACCTTCGCCACCAGGGACGTCGGCACGCAACCGCTGACCGCCTTGTTGAATGACGGGAATGTCTCGTTCACCTGCGGCGGCGGCGGTACGGGCTGCCTCGGCAACTACACCTACGACGGGGTCGCCGGCGACACGCTGAACGACTCGAACTGGGCCATCACGGCCTACGGCAGCGGCATCATCCAGCAGAAGAATCTGTACATCACGCTCAGCGGCGTTACCAAGCAGTACGACGGCAACACCACGGTGCTGCCGCTCGACAACGGCAACTTCGCCGTCTACGGCTACGCCGACAACAACACCGGCGGCGCGCAGGACAGCGGCTGGGTCAGCGGCGAGGGAGCCACCATCATCCCCACGGCGTCGTTCACCTACGGCTCGCCGAACGTGTCGCGCGATGTCGACGGCAACGTGCTCGGCAAC
>CAVPQF010000064.1:0-32793 GCA_963707225.1 uncultured Gammaproteobacteria bacterium | reverse complement strand
GCACGGTTCGGCCGGCTGGCGCAGATCGAGGCTGCCGACGGCTGGTACAGCGATGCTCACAACGTGGAGCTCATGCTGCCGGTGGCGGCCGCCCGCTACTTCGAGCACGACCCCGCACAACGCCGGGCGCTGGATCAACGCCTCAAGTCGCTGGCCTCGTCGTACAACACCCGTTGTGCGGCCAATAGCGACACACCGCGGCGATTCAACTGGAACAATCGCGGCTCCGGCGTGGTGCAGTGGTTCATGAGCCACGCCGCATACAAGGAAGCCGAGGCCCATGCCAGGCCGTAGCGGAGGCGGCCGCATCCCTTCGCTGGATGGCATCCGTGCCATCTCCATCGCCATGGTGCTGCTGGGTCACCTGCAGAGCACGGACGGATTCCCCGCGCTGACGATCAACCGCTGGCTTGGCGACCTGGCACACCTGGGCGTGATCGTGTTCTTCATCCTGTCCGGCTTCCTGATCACCTCGCTGCTGATGCAGGAACGGGCGCGGACCGGCTCGGTTTCACTCAAGCTGTTCTACGTGCGACGGATTCTGCGGATCTTTCCTGCCTTCTATATCTATATCTTCATCGTGGCGATGATCATTGCCGGCGGGCTGGACGCGCCACCCATCAACGGCGCGGACATCGGCTACGCGCTGACCTATACGGTCAACTACTACCCCGGCCGGTCGTGGAACATCGGCCATCTGTGGTCGTTGTCGGTCGAGGAGCAGTTCTATCTGCTTTGGCCACTGTGTTTCGTTCTGCTGTGCGAACGTCGTGCACTGGCCGTCGCGGTCATCACCTTTGCCCTGGGCCCCCTGGTGAGAGCGCTCATGCACCTGGTCTTTCATGCCCCTTCGCCGTGGCGTGATCTGGAAGTATTTCCGGCGATGGCCGACAACATCGCCATCGGTTGCATCTTCGCCCTGCTGCGACCCTGGCTGCTTGCGCAAGACTGGTACCTGCAGATCACCTCGAGTCCCTGGCTTGCCCTGGGCCTGCCGCTGGTCTTCCTGATCAACCGCATGCTCGACTACACCGTGATCGATCTGGTCGGCTCGCCGATCATGCTGGTGTGCCTCACCGTGCTGATCGAGGCAAGCACGCGGCACGGGCAGTCGCGCGCCGGGCGTTTCCTCAACTGGAAGCCGGTCGTCTTTGTCGGGCTCATCAGCTACTCGCTGTATCTGTGGCAACAGCCGTTCCTTGACCGCCACGCGCACCTGGCGATGACCGCCTTCCCGCTCAACATCGTGCTCGCCGTGGCCATGGCGCTGCTCTCCTATTTCGTGGTGGAGCGGTCTTTCCTGAAAGTGCGCAGGAACTACGAACACCGCCGCAACGCGGCGATCGGCGCGGCAGCCAAGGCGGCAGCATCGGACCCTGGCGGGTCTTGATCACCGATCCCGATCATCGATCCTGATCACCCAGGCGATCAGGATCCGCCACGACGCTTGGCCAGTGCGTGCCAGACGTAGCGCAACATGCAGATCGCCGCGTCGAACCGGCCAAGCCTTTCCACATCGCGGTAGATCGCCCACTGCCACCGTGCGGCGCGCAGCTTGTTGGCCGACAGCGAATGGTCGCGTACCAGGTACCAGGCCAGCGGCTCCGCCGACGACACCCGCACCGCCTCGCCGGCGCGACGCACCTGCTCCAGCCAGAACACGTAGTCCTCGTGACCGATGCGCCGGAACGGCACGTCGCCGAGACGGCGCGCGTACATGCCGGTGAGGTTGCCGATGAAATTGCCGGCCAGCATCTCGCGCCAGCCGCCCCGCTCCGGCGGCGTCACCCGTCCCAGCACGCGACCATCCTCGGCTACGCGCCAGTACGCGGCGTAGCAGATCTGCGCGCCGCTGGTGTGCATGGCGGCAAGCTGCCGTTCGAGCTTGGCCGGGTGCCACCAGTCGTCCGCATCGAGAAAGGCAATGTAGTCGCCATGCGCCGCGGCGATCCCGGCATTGCGCGCCGCCGCCACGCCGCCATTGACCGGCTGACGGAGCACGCGCACGCGACCGTCGGCGCGTGCGCAGGCCTCAAGTATCGCGGCCGAACCGTCCTGCGAGGCATCATCGATGGCGATCAGCTCCAGCCGACGGTGGCTCTGCCGCAATACCGAATCCACTGCCCGCGTCAGCCATGCCTGCGCGTTGTAGACCGGCATGATCACGCTGACCAGGTCGCCGCTCATGCCATGGCGCCGGCCTTCGCCGCGCGGCCTGCAGCAACGCCGGGCGGCGGCGGCAGCAGGTAGTCGCGGTAGCGGTCGGGATTGCCTGTGCCGCCGGCTTCGGCGGCCTTGATGATGTTGTAGACCTCGCGGGCGCTGACGTAGTGCAGCACGTAGCGGCTGCCGTCGTTGTAGCGGGTCTCCAGATGCGTATGCATGGCATGCATGCTCTCGCCGAGCAGGGTGTCCATGTCGCGTTCCTGGGTGCCGTGGGTGTGGACCTTGACGAACACCCATTCGGGGCGGCCTTCGACGTGGACGCCGGTGCGCACCCAGGCGTCCACCCGGTCGGGCGTCGGCGGGCAGCCGCGCCGCACGTCGGCGTTCTCGATCCGCGGGATGATGCCGAAGCGGCGCCGGCGCCAGTTCAGGCCCAGCGGCCCCTGCACGATCAGCAGGTCGCCGCTGGCGCGTCCACCCACCCGCACCGGTTCGCCGCGGTCATGCGACTTGGGTCGCTGCGGGTCGTCGGTGGCGTGGTAGATCGCATTGATCGTGCTGGTCTGCGTGTCGCTCGGCGCCGAGGGCAGGGTGAAGTCCGCATAGCAACCCAGCTCACGCAGCAGGATCAGCTCGTTGTTGATGCCGCACCAGCGGCCGTCCGCGCGCGAGTTGTCCAGGCTCCAATTGCCGTGGATAAAACCGAAACGCAGCTCGCCGCTAACCGGGTCGCGCGGCAACGCCCCGTGGCGTTCGTGCAGCAGTTCGTTGAAACGGCCGATGGTCGCCTTGAAGTTGTCCGGCGTGTCGTCGTCGTGGTGCAGATGGATCTCGATTTCACCGAAGCCGTCGGCGCACAGCGCGGCGATCTTCTCCAGGTGTTCTTCGAGATATTCCTCCTCGGGGTAGAAGAAGCTGTGCTGCGGCGGCCGGCCATCCGCATCGCGGTGCGCCGACGCCAGCACGCGGTAATCGCGGCACCAGCGATCGACCCGTTCGCGCTGGGTGGCCAGGTCGACCTTGCCCCAGGCCGGCTCGAAGTGGTCGACGAAGCAGAACATCACGTGCACCGGCCCGTCCGCCACCCGCGGACGACGGCGGCGCAGGTAACTGCCCAGCCAGATCTGCATGTTGCGGGCACGGATCGCCGCGGTGACGGCGGCCGCGAACAGCAGCGCCGGCACGGCAAACACCAGCAGGACGGTCCAGGCATGGCTGATCATCGGCAAACTCCCCTGTTGATTCACGCGGTCTTCTCGCCCGCGACGCCCCGCGACCCCGTGTGGCTCGACCGGGTACCTACGCCGGCAGCGCCGCGAAAGCGAAACCGTTGTCGCGCCATTCCGGCACCAGCGTCTCGAGCATGCGGATGCAGCAATCGCTGTCGTCGTGCATCAGGATCACCTCCCCCGCACGCGGCGGCCTGGCGCGCATCCCCTTCACCAGCTCCGGCGGCGGCCGATGCTGATAATCCAGGCTGTCGTAAGACCAGTACATCAGCCGCCGCCGACGGCTCGCCAGATGCAACGCCAGCGCCGGCGAAAACGCACCGCTGGGCGGCCGGACGCCATGATGCGGCTTGCCATCGAAACGGCCGAGTATCTGATCGGCGCGATCGATCTCCTGCATTTTCTCGGCCAATGAAAGACGCGGAAATCGTGGGTGGCTGTATGAATGATTTCCAAGGCGGTGGCCCTCGGCCACGATACGCGCCACCAGATCGGGTTCACGTTCGGCCAGGCGACCGATCAAAAAAAAAGTGGCGCGCACGTCATGCGCCTTCAACAGATCCAGCAGGGCCGGCGTATGCGCGGGGTTCGGGCCGTCGTCGAAGGTCAGGTAGAGCGCGTTGTCCGCCTTCGACCCCTTGGTCAAGACGATGCTGTCCGGCAAGCCTCGCAGTAATTGCGTTTTTTTCAGCCAGGAAATCATCGAGACCGCTCGTTACCGGAAAAGAAGCACGACCTGCGACCGGCATCGTCATGGGCATGTATATAATCTGACCGCTGGCACCGACGACATGCCATTACCGCATTATCGTCATTGCTTCGAAATGCATGTGCCATCGTAATCCAGATAAGGGTCACGGAATATCCCCGATCGCACCATGCGAGGAGCGCGTCGAGGAAAGCCGCGAAGCGGTAAATGGGGAGGACCATGGGCAGGACCGAGCAGATCGCACCGATGCGCGCCAATGCGCAACGCATGGCGCCGGGCGGGCGCGGGCGGACCGCGTGGTACGCGTGCTGAGAGCCCATCGCACGTTGCTCGAGCGGGCGGCGACGTCCGACAGGCCCCTGGAGGGCTACGGCATCGTCTATTTCGGCAACGACTGGCGCGCCGAAAACCGCACCAGCAGCCATCACGTGGCGGCGCGACTGGCGGCCTCGCTGCCCGTGCTCTACGTCGATTCGCCTGGCCTGCGCGCACCGCAGGCCAGCGGCCGCGACATTCGCCGCGCCCTCCGCAAGCTGGTCGCCACGCTGCGGCCGCCGACCCGACTCGATGCGAATCTGTGGCACTGCACGGTGCCGCAGCTGCCGTTCCGCCGCGTACCGGGCGTCGAATGGATCAACCGCGTGTTCGGCCGCTGGGCGGTGCGCCGTGCCATGCGCGTGCTGGGCAAGGCCACGCCGATCTCCTGGTTCGTGGTGCCGCACCCGGGCTTTCTCGCCGGGCGGCTCGGCGAAGTGCTGTGCGTCTACTACTGCATCGACGACTATGCCGCGCACCCCGGCGTCGACAGCGAACTGATCGCCGCCCGCGACCTGGCGCTGACCCGGCAAGCCGACCTGGTGTTCGTGGCGCCGCCCGCCCTGCTCGCCGCCAAGCAGGCGATCAACGCCAACACCCGCTTCTCGCCGCATGGCGTCGACGCCACGCTGTTCGGCCGCGCGATGGACCCGTCCACCGCGGTACCCGCCGCGGCGCGCGACCTGCCGCGTCCGGTGGTGGGTTATTTCGGCTCGATCCACGAGTGGATCGACGTGGAGCTGATCCAATGGCTCGCACGGCAGCGTCCGTCCTGGACCTTCCTGCTGGTAGGGCATGCGGCGATCAACGTCTCGCGACTGCGCGCCCTGGCCAACGTGCATCTGGTCGGCGCGAAGCCGTATGCGGAGCTGCCGGGCTGGGCGAAGGCGTTCGACGCGGCGATCATTCCGTACCGGCAGAACCGCCAGGTGGCCAATGCCAACCCGCTGAAGCTGCGCGAATACCTGGCCACCGGCAAGCCGGTGGTCAGCGTGCATCATCCCGAGATCGCGAAGTTCGCCGAATGGATCCATCTCGCCGAGGGCCGTGAGGCCTTCCTTGACGGCCTCGAGGACGCCCTGCGCGACGATTCGCCGGACGCGGCAAAGGCGCGCATCGCCTCGGTGGCCGGGCAGACCTGGGACCACCGGGTGGCCGAGGTGCTCGGCGAAGTATCATCGGCGCTCGCCCGCCGCCGTGATCCATCGTAAATCTACGGGCGACTCAGGGGAAAGGATGAACGCCGGAATTCCAGGAAAACTGCGCATCGCGATCGTCGGTGCCGGCTATGTCGCGCGCTACCACATCATGGCCCTGCGCCGGCTCGACTTCGTCGAGCTGGTCGGCATCTGCGACCTCGACCGTCCGGCCGCGCAGGCGCTGGCTGCCCGCTTCGGCATCGATTTCGTGACCAGCGACCTGGCCGAACTGGGCAGCCGGCGGCCGCATGCGGTGTACGTGCTGACCCCGCCGTCCAGCCATGCCGCGCTGAGCCTGCAGGCGCTCGACATGGGCTGCCATGTCTTCGTCGAAAAACCGATGGCCGATTCGGTCGCCGAATGCGAGGCGATGATCGCCAAGGCGCAGGAAAAGGGCCTGGTGCTGTCGGTCGACCACTCCGACCTGTTCGACCCGGTGGTCATGCAGGCGCGCCGGCTAGTGCAATCCGGCGCGTGCGGCGAGGTCGTCGCGGTGGACCTGCTGCGCAGCTCCGACTACCCGAGCTATGCCGGCGGTCCGCTGCCGGGCATGGTCAAGCAGGGCTCTTACCCGTTCCGCGACCTCGGCGTACACGGTCTGTACGTACTGGAATCGTTTCTCGGCCCGATCGACAAGCTCGACATCCGCTACCGCTCCAGCGGCCGCTCGCCCAATCTTCGCTTCGACGAATGGCGCGTCAGTGCCGAATGCGCCGGCGGCAGCGGGCGGCTGCTGCTGTCGTGGAACGTGCGACCGATGCAAAACCGGCTGCTGGTGCAATGCACGCGCGGGGTGATCGAGGTCGACCGCTTCCTGCAACTGTGCCGCGTGCAGCGGGTCCTGCCCGGGCCGAAGTTCATCGGCATCGTGCTGACCGCTTTCACGACCGCCCTGCGCGATGTATTCCGCGTTCCGTGGAACGTGATCCGCTTCGCCACCGGTCGCCTGCGCCCCTCGCCGGGCATCCAGTACGGCGCCGCCGCATTCGCCCAGGCCCTGCACGACGGCTCGCCGCCGCCGGTCAGCCCGGCTGACGGCCTGCGCCCGATCCGGCTGATGGAGGCCGCCTGCGCCGAGGCCGACCGCGAACGCAGCCGCGAACTGGAAGCCCGTTTCGGCGAGCTCGAAGCGGCCGACGCGCTGGTCACCGGCGCGGCGGGCTTCCTCGGTCGGGCCCTGGTCGCCGCGCTGCGTGCCCGCGGCCAGCGCGTGCGCGTGCTGGTGCGCCGACCGTTCGCCGCCGATGGGCAGGCCGGCAACATGCAGGTGGTCGTGGGCGATCTGGGCGACCCGCGCATCGTCGATTACGCGGTCCGGGGTGCGCGCGTGGTCTACCACGTCGGCGCGGCGATGCGCGGCGATGCGCGCGACTTCGAAGCCGGCACCGTGTGGGGCACACGCAACATCATCGATGCCTGCCGCCGGCATGCGGTCGCGCGGCTGGTGCACGTCAGCTCGCTCAGCGTGCTTGATCATGGCGGCCGCAATCCGGGCATGCCCGTCATCGAAAGCTCGGCGCTGGAGCCTCATCCGGATCGCCGCGGCGCGTACACGCAAACCAAGCTCACCGCCGAGAACATGGTGGTCGATGCCATCCGCGAGCACGCCCTGCCGGCCGTGATCGTGCGCCCGGGCCAGATCGTGGGGCCCGGCGCGGAGCGCGTCACGCCCAACGGCACCGTGGCCATCGCCGGGCGCTGGATCGCCGTCGGCCCATCGACGCAGACCTTGCCGCTGGTCTACGTCGACGACGTGGTCGATGCCCTGCTGCTGGCGGCCGACTCCCCAGACGCCGTGGGGCAGATCGTCAACGTGGTCGATCCGCAGATCGTCAGCCAGGGCGAATACCTCGCACGCATGAAGCAGCGGCTGGGCGGCGAACTGCGCTTGCTGCGCGTGCCGGTCGGCGCGTTCATGCTGCTGGCCGCCGGCATCGAATTGCTCGGCAAGCTGCTCGGGCGCGGCATGCCGCTGACGCGCTATCGCGTGCGCTCGCTGCGACCGCTGGCCAACTTCGACATCGGCGCGGCGCGCGCGAAGCTGGGCTGGGAGCCGCGGATTGGATTGCGCGCCGGCCTCGACCGCACGTTCGGCCCGGGATCGAGCCGCGACGGCGGCGATTGAGCGCGACCGGCTCCGGCCTTCAGGAGCGTGGAATCGGCACGCCCGACACCACGCCGCGCAACAGGCGGTCCATGCGATCGATGTTGTCGTCCCAGCTGAAACCCCGCGCATGCGCGACGATCTGCGCCGGATCCCAGCGGCGATCGCTGGCTTCGATCAGCGCCGCGGAAAGCCCGGCCGGCTGCCGCACCGGCACCAGGATGCCGGCCTGTGCGGGCAGCACTTCCGGAATGCCGCCCACCCGCGTGGCCACCACCGGCGTGCCGCAGGCCATCGCCTCGAGCACGACATTGGGCACGCCTTCGTTGTGGCTGGGCAGGCACAGCAGGTCGGCGGCACGGAACCAGTCGGGCAGCGCATCGTGGGCGACCGCACCGACCAGGTCCACCCGCTCGGCGCAGCCCAGCGCGCGCGCGCGTTCCAGCAATTGGGTGCGGCAACCGCCGCTGCCCACATAGGCCAGCCGCGCCTGCGGCCGCGCCGCCAATAGCGCCGGAAAGGCTTCCAGCAGGTCGAGGCAGCCCTTGGTCGATTTGAGGTTGCCCACGTACAGCAGCAGCGGTGCATCGGAAAGCAGCTTCAGGCGCGCCCGCGCTTCGCCCCGATCACCGGGCATGAAACGTTCGCTGTCGACGCCGTTGTAGACAGTGTGCACCCGCGCGGCATCCGCGCCGATCGCCACGGCTTTCTCCGCCAGCGCCCGGCTCACCGTCACCACGGCGCCGGCGTGGCGCAGCGCGGCGCGGATCTGCACGCGCCGCGTCGCATGCTCGGCCATCACGTTGAGATCGCTGCCGTGCACCTTGACCAGGTAAGGAACGCCCAGCCAGCGCGCCAGCCAACCCGCGGCGACCGCATCGGGATAGGCCCAACTGGCCAGCACGCCGTCGTAGCGTTCGGCACGCAGGCGACGGCCGTGCTGGGCCAGCAGCGAAGCCAGCCAGCAGCCCGCATGCAAGGCGCGCCCGATCCCCGGCGGAAACACGAACACGAAGTGACCGGTGCGCAGGCCCGGGATTTCCACCGTGCCCTGCACCGGTCGCAGCCGTTCGCGGAAATCGACCGCGGTGAGTACGTGCAGGTCGTGGCGCGCCCCCAGGCGCTCGAACTGCTGCCGGTTGAAAGCGCCGCGCAGCGGATCCCACGGCGTCGGGAACAGGTTGGTGAGCACCAGCAGCTTCAGTCGCATGCGCTCACTCCGCCGCGCCGGCATACAGCGCGTCGTAACGCTTGGCCATGCGCGCGAGCGACCCCTCGGCCGCGACCCAGGCCCGTGCCGCGCCGCCGAACGCTTCGGCGTGCGCCGGTTCGCGCAGCAGGTCGAGCAACGCCTTGGCCAACGCTGCCGGATCACGCGCCGGCACCAGCAGCCCGGTGACGCCGTCGCGCACGATCTCGCCATTGCCGCCGACCGCCGTGGCCACGATCGGCAGGGCCGTCGCACACGCTTCCAGCAAAGCCATCGAATAGCCCTCGCTGAGCGAGGACAGCACGAACAGGTCCAGGCCCGGCAGCAGCTCGCGCACATCGCTGCGGTCGCCGAGGAACAGCACGCGATCGGCCACGCCCTCGGCCGCCGCGCAACGCCGCAGTTCGTCGCGCAGCTCGCCGTCGCCGATCAGCACCAGCGCGCTGTCGGGGAATTCGCGATGCAACCGGCTGAAGGCCCGGATCAGGCCCGCCTGGTCCTTGGTCCAGTTCAGCCGGCCTACGCTGCCGACGAGGCGGGTGGCCGCGGGCAGCCCGAGCGCCTGGCGCAGACCGGCGCGCCGCTCGGCAGACGCGATCTGGAACGCATCGACGCGGATGCCGTTGGGCACTACCTGGGCCTTCGCGGCCGGCACGATGCTCCGCCGCAGCGCATCCGCGCGGGCTGCCTCGCACACGGTGGCGACCACGTCGGTGCATGCCAGCGCGCGACGGTAGAGCCACTCGCGGCGGGCCGCGCGCGCGTTCGCGCCCATGCCATGGCGGGTATTGATCACCCGCCCGATGCCGAGGCCGCGGCTGGCCAGCACCGCCTGGTAGTGCGCCACCGCGTTATGCGTGTGCATCACCTCGGTGGCATGCACGCGGAGCGCACGCCGCAGCCGCGTCAGCGCACGCAGGTCCACGCCGCGACGCTTGCCGCAGGCGTGCACCGGCACGCCGAGCGCTTCCAGCTCCGGCGCCAGGGCGCCCGCGTCGAACACGCACAGCACCTGGCAGCGGTGACCTTCCTGCTGCTGCAACCGGACCAGCTCGATCACCATGCGTTCGAGACCGCCGCGATTGAGGTTCTCGACGACGTGGGTGATGTTCATGCGGCGGGCAATTCGGATACGGTGACGCGCAGCTTGCCGCTGGGCGTCAGCGGAATGTCGTCGACGAAACGGCAGCGCAGATCGATGCTGTCGCCGAGCACCTTGGCCACCTCGTGCCGGATGTAGGCGAGCGAAGCGTCATCGAAGCCCTCGTCGCGCACGATCGCCAGGTCCAGCTGATCGAGCCGGCGCTGTACCACCTGGAAACGCACCAGTCCGGGCACGTCCTTCAGCATGTGCGGAAAGAATTCGCCCGGCAGCACGTGGCCGGCCGGCGTGCGGATGGCATCGAGCGAGCGGCCATCGACCCGCTGCAGCAACGGCAGGCCGCGACCGCAATCGCAGCCGTGGCTGGCCGCGGTGGCGACGTCGCCGTTGGCGTAACGCACGAAGGGCATGCCGTAGTTGAACAGGTCGGTGATCACCACCTCACCGGGTTGCGGAATCGCCGCGGCGCCGTCCGGCCCGAGCAGCTCGACCACCAGATGGTCGGCATTCACGTGCAACCCGTGGCGCCGCTCGCATTCCGAGGCGATCAGCATGAACTCGCGGCAGCCGTAGGTATTGAAAGCCGGACAGCCGAAGGCCTGCTCGATGATCTCGCGCTGGAATTCGTGCAGCGCTTCGGCCGCGCCGATGATGCTCTGCGGCCGGGCCACCTGGCGCCCGTTCGCGAGCAGCCACTGCGCCAGCCGTACCAGCGGCCCGACGTAGCCTACGATCACCTCGGGACGGTAGCGATCGATGGCGTCGGCGAACTCGGCCATGTTGGCTTCGCTCATGTGGAAGCTGTTGAGCACGCGGCGGCCGAACGCGGCGTTGTACAGACGCTCCCTGAGCAGTTGCGCGCGGTGCGGCTCGCCGACCGCGCCGCCCCACAGGAACAGCGTGCGACGGCCCATACGCGAACCGGCCCACTCGTAGCCGCGCCACATCACCGCGGTGCGGCGGTCGTAGCTGGTACGCGTGTAACCCAGCCGCAGCGGCTCGCCGGTGGACCCGCCGGTGGCCTTGTACAGCAGCTGGTCGCGCCAGCTTGGCGCCTTGAGGTCCTCGAAGTGCGTGCGGATGTCCGCCTTGGTCAGCAGCGGCAGCCGCGCGTAGTCCTCCATGCTGCGGATGTCCGCCACGCGGATGCCCAGCTCGCGCCAGCGGCGCTGGTAATACGGCACCTCGCGTTCGCAGTGCTGCAGCAGCGCGGTGAGACGCTGCCACTGCAGCGCGGCGATCTGCTCGGGTGCCAGCCACTGATCGCGCCGGTACTCGGCCAGATAGCGCAGCGTGGGGCGACGGCGCAGGCCGGTCTCCCATGCCGGGAAAAGCACGTGGCGAAACAGCGATTCGTACCAGCCCGTCTTCATGGCCCCCTTCCCGCCCGCACGCCGGCCCAGTCGAGCAGGCGGCCGACCGCGCGCGGTCGGCCCGCGGCGAAACGGCGGTGCAGGCCGCGCAGCTGATCGATGTCGGCCTCGCTCCAGCAGCGCAGCAACAGGGTAAGCAAGGCGTAGGTCGTGCTCAACACGATGCCGCCCAGCAACAGGTTAAGCAGCAGCGGCAGGTGCAGCGCATGCACCGGCGAGGCCACCGCCGCGGCGAGCGCCGCGGCCAGCACGATGCGCAGCAGCCGCCACCATTCCAGCCGTACGCCGCTCACGTGCATGCCCACGCTGAGGTAGGCGGTCGACGTCGCCAGCACCTCCACCACGATCGCCGCCACCGCGCCATACAGGCCGAAGTGCGTGATCAGCGCCAGGTCGAGCACCAGCTTCAGCAGGCCCAGGCCGATCGTGAGCAGCAGGATCGTGTGCTGCCGGTCGGCGCTGACCAGCAGGCTGGAGGCGCCCTGGTTCACCGTACCGACCGCGCTGGCGAACAGGCACAGCGCGAAGACCGGTGCCGAGGTGGCATAGGACGCACCGTAGAGCAGGCCGATGATCGAACCGGAAAAGCTCGCGCCGAACGCCACCACCGGCGCGGCGAGCAGCAGCAGATAGGCGGTCACCGCGACGAAGCGGCGCCCCCCGACCGCACGCCCCTGGCTGTGCGCCTTGGCCATCATCGGCAGCAGCACGGCGCCGAACACCCCCGGCACCAGCAGCATGATGCCGCTGGCCAGCTGGTAGGCCACCTTGAAATAGCCCGCCGACGTGGCGGTGTCGAGCAGGTTGAGGAACAGGATCTCGATGTCGCTGGCGATCAGGAAGCCGACGATGATGGTGACCGATACGATGCGCAGATGGCGCCGAACGCGGCGCTGCAGTTCGTCAGGCACGGCCATCGTCGACGCGTGCGGCGCCAGCAGGCGACGCGCCTGGTAGCGCGAGGTGAGCAGGAAGGCCGCGCTGGACACGGTGTACACCACCAGGAACCAGAACACCGTGGCGCCCAGCAGCATGCCGATGCAGACCAGCAGCAGGTTGAGCGGCGCGGACAGCATGCTCACCCGCGCCGTGGCATCGAACGCCTCGAAGCCCTTGGCGATCGCGATGTTGAACATGTACGGCGCACGCATCATCACCGCGGCCACCAGCAGAGCGAACTCGCGCGCATCCAGCTCCACCGCATAGTGCCGCCCCGCCAGCAGGAACAGGAGCAGGCCACTCACCAGCACCACGGCCAGATGCCATGCCTGCATCCGGCGCAGATAGGACAGCACCGGCACGATGAGCTGCTCCTTCTCGGCGCCTCGCAGCTCCGCGATGAACTTGATCACGCCGGTGGTGATGCCCGAATTGGTCACCACCACGCCGATCGCGGCAAACCACACGAACAGGCCGTAGATGCCGTAGTGATGCGGGCCGAGATGCCGCGCGATCAGGATCGCCGCCAGCATGCCCAGCGAGTATTCGACGTAGATCCCCAGCGAGGAGAACAGCGTGTTGCGCAGGGCGTGGCTACGGGTAGTCATGCGCCGAGCAACAGGATGGTGGTGATCAGGTACAGCAACACGATGCTGCCGACCGACAGCAGCCCCCAGCGCAGCAGATCCTGCGATACCCGGAATACCGGCAGTGCGGGGCAGCGTCGGCGCAGCCCGACGTAGTAGCCGACGACCACGGCAATGAACAGGTAGAGCACGATCGTGTAGCTGCGGCTGAGAAAGAACGCGCAGGCGAACATGCCGCATTGCGAAAGGAACAGGGTCAGCGCCATGCGGCGCTCCTGGCTCCATTCGCCCTCGGCGTCGCCGGCATCGCCTTCGGCGGGCACGAATGGGCGACGCATCACGGTCAGCATCATCCAGAAGCCGTAGCCGATGAAGGCCAGCCACAGGCTGTAGCCGAGCACGCCGGTTTCGGCGAGCACCAGCACGAAGGAGTTGTGTGCGGTGAGCACGTTGTAGTCGGTGAAATTGCCCACGCCGACGCCCAGCAGCGGATGCGTCCGCAACATCTGCAGGCCCTCGTACCATGCATCCACCCGCCCGAACGCCGACGACTCCTCGGCGTCCAGCTGCTGCATGCGCATCGATACCAGCTTCAGCAAGGCCAGGCCCACGGCACCGAGCACGCTGGCGGTGAGCAGGCCGCGGCGATGCCATACGTAGATCCCCGCGACCGCCAGCACGCCGAGCATGGCGCCGCGCGAATTGGTGAGGTAGGTGCCGTAGAGCAGCAGGCCAGCCGCCGCAAGCCAGAGCAGGCGGCCGAAGAAGCCGCCGCGCTGGCTGAGGAAGAATGCCATCGGCAGGCTGGCCACGAACAGCAGGCCCAGATCGTTGGGGTCGTTGAAGATGCCGACGTAGCGCACGCGGCCGTCCTCGCCGATGGTCGTGCCGGTCCAGCCGATGCCGGTCCCGGCCTGCCCGATGCTGTGCAGCGCGAGCACGGCCGAACACAGCACGAACACCGCCATGGTCACCGTCACCCGTCGGCGCGTGGCGCAACAGGCGGCCAGTACCAGGAAGGCGATGATGGTCGGGCCGAAGCTCTTCAGCCATTCGAGCGTGCCGCCGACCCATCCATTGGCGACCAGCGAAAGCATGCCGACGAGCAGGAAGGCCGGCAGGATCAGGAACTGCGGCGCCTCGAATGTCTTCTGGCTGGAGGCGGCCCAGCACAGGAACGCCAGCACCAGCGTGATCGGCAACAAGGGCACGCCGACCAGCCCCGGAAGGTAGTCCTGCGGCCGGATGATGGTGAGCGCCATGTAGAGAAGGCTTAAGGTGAACATGCGCTTCAGGGGATCCCTTTCGTGCGGCTCGGCGTGGCATAACCCATCCATTCGGGCAAGGTCAGCATGGCGGCAAACCAGCCCAGCCCCATGATGTGTTCCACCGGCAGCCGATGGAGCTCGTACGGCTCCGGCACGAGCACCGGATTGGTGCCCTGGATATAGCTGCAGCCGGCACGATAACCGGCGGCGATGGTCGCCTCGATGACACGCCGGTCGAACGCTGTCCTGCCGCCCACCGGGTAGGCAATCAGCGTCGCCGACCCGCCCAGCTCCCGCTCGATGGTCGCCTTCGATTCGCGCAGTTCGAATGCCAGGTCCTCGTCGGATAGCTTGGCCAGCATGCGATGGTGCACGCCGTGCGATCCGATCTCGTAGCCTGCCGCGTGCATCTCGCGCAACTGCGGCCAGGTCATCGGGCGACAGTCCGGATGCGGCGCGGCACGTGGCATCTCCCACGCTTGTTCCAGGTGTGCCAGCAGCTTCGACTGGGCCGTGGCGTCGAGTGTCTTGATCTGCCGCAGCGTGCCGAATGCCAGCTCCCGGCGGCCGGCACGCGGCCCGGGCATGACCATGTCCAGCCCCAGCTCGGGAATCGCGATGCGTTCGACCCGGCTGCGCATGATCATGTGCACCAGCCAGTCGTAGTCGTACGGCCGGCCGCTGTCGATGTGCCCGGTGGAAACGAAGAAGGTGGCGGGAATGCCGAGCTCGCGCAGGATCGGATACGCCACCTGGTAGTTGTCGTCGTAGCCGTCGTCGAAGGTGACCACCACCGCGTTCGCGGGCAGCCTGCGTCCGGCCTCGATCGCATCGGCGATGTCCCCCAGCCGCATCGGCCGGAAGCGCTTTTTCAGCAGCAGCATCTGCTGGCGAAACCCTTCGGCCGACGCACTCACCAGGCCCAGGTCGAAATCGAACGACTGCTCCTCGCTCAGCGTCAGCACGCGGTGGTAGGCGAGTATCCGCACGTCCTGACGCAGCCGGCCACGTATGCCCTGCAGCAGGCGCAACAGGCCCGTGCGATGGCAAAGCTCCCCCAGCAGGGCGCGTTTGCCGGGGCGCTGCCGCGTGCCTTCCGCATGAATCAGCATGCCGCCTTTCCGTGGATCCGCGTGACGACTGCCGGGTGCGCAGCGCAGCGCAACGGAACCCGTCGCCGCGCGGCGGGCATCGCCGTCGATGATCGCACCGGCGGAGTACCCCATGGGCGGTCGGCCGCCCCTGACCACGACATCCTGCCGAAAGCACCCATGTCAGCGCAGCCCGAGCAACTTGCGCAGCCGCCCCCCCAGCGAAGCGGCGTGCACGATTTCCGCGGTGTGCTCCTGCGGCAATTCCGAGGCCAGCGAGGCGAGCGTGCCGGTGGCGATGTGCAGCAGATTCAGGTGCACGCCCTTCTCGCGCCGTACCCGGCTGGCCAGCTCTACGCCGAGCAGCGAATGCCCCCCGACGTCGAAGAAATTGTCGCTGGGACGCACCTCGGCCACGCCGATCAGATCGCACCAGAGTGCGGCCAGATAGCGCTGGCGGGGATCGGCAGGCAGGCAGGCACCGGTGGCCGCCTCGGCCGCCACCGGCGCCGCCGGTGGCGGCGGCAGCGCCTGGCGGTCGACCTTGCCGTTCGGCGTGCGCGGCAACTGCCCCAGCACGAGCAGGTGCTGCGGCTGCATGTACGCCGGCAGCTGCTCCGAAAGCCGCGCCCGCAGGCGTGGCAGCAGCGTGCTCGCGGCCTCGGCCGAAACCGCATAGAGCACGAGGCGGCGGTCGTGGGCATCGATGTCGTGAATGACCACTACGCAATCGTCGAGCGCGGGGTCGGCGCGCACGACCGCCTCGATTTCGCCCAGCTCGATACGGAAGCCGCGCACCTTCACCTGGAAATCCAGCCGGCCAAGGTGTTCCAGCTGGCCGTTGGCCAACCAGCGCCCGCGATCGCCGGTGCGGTACATCCGCGCGTCCGGCTCGCTGCCGTGGGGATCAGCGACGAACCGCTCGGCGGTCAGCTCCGGGCGATGGTGATAGCCCCGCGCCACACCGGCGCCGCCAATCCAGATCTCCCCCGGCACGCCGACCGGACACGCCTGTCCTTGCGCGTCGAGGATCCATACGGTGGTGTTGGCGATCGGCGTGCCGATCGACATGCCTCGCTGCGGCTGCTCGACCCGCCAGCAGGTCGACCACACCGTGGTTTCGGTAGGGCCGTATAGGTTCCAGACCTCGGCGCCGGAGGCCAGCAATCGCGTCGCCAGCTCCGTCGTCAACGCTTCGCCGCCGCAATAAATGCGGAACCCGGGCGCGGCGGACCAGCCCGCCTCGAGCAACAGACGCCAGGTGGCCGGCGTGGCCTGCATCAGGTTGGCCCCGCTGTCGGCGAGCAGGGCGCGCAGGGCATCGCCGTCCACGCTCTGCTCGTGGCTGGCGACGATCACCTCACCCCCCACGCTGAGTGGGCCGAGCAGTTCGAGCACCGCGATGTCGAAGGACAGCGTGGTTACCGCCACCAGCCGGTCGTCCTCGCGCAGGCCCGGTCGCTCGCGCATGCCGGCAAGGAAATTCACCACCGCGCGATGCGGAATCTCGACGCCCTTGGGCTGACCGGTGGAACCGGAGGTATAGATCACATAGGCGATGTCCGCGGTCGTCGCCGCATCGGCGTCCGCGGGCAACGGCGTCGCCGGCGCGGCGCCCGTGCCGGCGGCCGGGTCGTCCAGCAGTAGCACGGACCGCTGGTCCACGTCGAAGCGCGCGACCAGCTCACGCTGAGTGACCAGCACGGCAAGCGCCGAGTCGGCGACCATGAAGTCGAGCCGCTTGGCGGGGAACGTGGGGTCGAGCGGCACGTAACCGGCCCCCGTCTTGAGGACCGCGAGCACAGCCGCGATGAGGTCGACGCCACGGTCGAGCGCGATCCCGACCAGTACGCCGCGCCGCGCGCCGCGCTCGCGCAGGACGTGCGCGATGCGGTTCGCGCGGGCATCGAGCTCGGCGTAGCCGAGCGACCGGTCGCCGCAGCGCACGGCGACCCGCCCGGGCGCGCGCCGTGCCTGTCGTTCGAACAGCTCGTGCACGCCCGCCACGACGGGGAGCGCCACCTCCGTGGCGTTCCAGCGGCACAGCTCGGCCCGCATCACCGGCGGCAGCAGCTCGAGTGCCGACACCGGTTGCGACGGATCGGCCAGCACCGAAGCCAGCAGCTGGACGTAGCAATCGCGGAAACGCGCCGCGCTGGCGGCGTCGAACAGGTCCGCGTTGTAGACCAGGCCACCGGACATCCCCCGCTCGTGTTCGACGAACCACAGGCCGATGTCGTCGGCCGCACCCGCCTGGTATACCGGTACCCGTTCGTGTTCGAGGTTGCCCCAGTGACTGGCGCGCTGACGCGCGTCCTGGAACGAGAACATCGCCTGGCAGATCGGCGGGCGGCTGTCGTCGCGCAGCACGCCGAGCTCGGCCACCAGGCGCTCGAACGGCAGGTCGGGGCAGCTGAAGGCATCGATCACCACGCCGCGCACGACCATGAGCAGATCGCGGAACGACTGCTGCGGATCGAGCGTCGCACGCAACGGCAGCGCGTTGACGAAGAAGCCCATGACCGGCTCGAGTTCCGGCATGTCGCGCCCCCGCACCGGCGTTCTCACGATCAGATCGCGCTGGCCGCCGAGCCGGTGCAGCAGCACGTAGAAGACCGTCAGCAGGAGCATGTAAAGCGTGGCGCCGTCACGTTGCCCCAGCGCGCGCAGCGTGTCGGCCTGCGCCGGCGACAGGTGGATCCACTCGGTGCCGCCGCGACCGGACATGCGCGGCGGCCGCGGCCGGTCGGCGGGCAGTTCGAGCGGCTCCAGCGCGCCCGCCAGCCGCTCGCGCCAGTGCGCGACCTGGCGGGTCGATTCGTCGCCGTACATCCACTGCGCCTGCCAGGCGGCGAAGTCGCCATACTCGACCGCGAGCGGCGCCAGCGCCGCCGGCCGGCCGGCGCAGATGGCCGCATAGGCCGTGGATAGTTCTTCGTACATCAGGTCGAACGACCAGCCATCCCAGATCAGGTGATGGGTCATGAAGAAGAACACGTGCTCGTCTTCATCGAGCCGGAACAGCCGCGCGCGGAACAGCGGCGCCTTTCCCAGCTCGAAGGGCTGCGCGATCAACTGCTCCAGCCGCTGCTGCAGCGCCTGCTCGCGTTCGTCCCGGGGCAACCCGGTCAAGTCTTCCGCCGGCAGCAGGCTGACCTCGACCTCGGCATGAATGCGCTGGATCGCCATCCTGTCGTCGGGTTCGATCGCGGTTCGCAGCACCGGCTGGTGCCTCACCATCGCGCGCAACGCCTGTTCGAACGCGTGCTCGTCCATGGCGCCGCGCAGGCGATGGGCCGAAGGCGTGTTGTAGGTCACTCCGCCGGGATTCATCTGCTCCAGATACCAGAGCCGCTGCTGCATCAGCGAAAGTGGCGCCTGCCCGCGATCGGCGAGACGCGGGATTACGCGCGGCGCCTGCCCCGCACCAACGTCGGCACCGGCACTTTCGAGTTCGCGGATCGCAGCGGCCATCCGACGCACCGTCGGAGCATCGAATGCCGTGCGCAACGAAAGGCCGAGTCCGAATTCGCGATTGAGCTGCGCGATCAGCCGCGTCGCCAGCAGCGAGTGCCCGCCGTGTTCGAAGAAGTCGTCGTCCGGGCCGAGATCGGCCAGCCCCAGCGCCGCGGCCATCGCGGCGGCCACCCGCCGCTCGATCTCGTCGCGCGGCGCGGCGAACGGCCGGCTCGCGGCCCCCGTCATTTCGACAGGCGGCGGGAGATTCTTGCGATCGACCTTGCCGTTGGGCGACAGCGGAATCGTCTCCAGCAGCACGTAATGCTGCGGCACCATGTACTGCGGCAGGCTCTGGCGCAGGTGCGCGGACAGCGTGGTCGGTTCGGGCCGCGCACCGGGATGGACCACCACGTACGCGACCAGGCGCACGTCGCCGGGCCGATGCTCGCGCGTGATCACCACCGCCTGGGCGACGTCATGGTGTGCCGCCAGCCGGTTCTCGATCTCGCCCAGCTCGATGCGGAAACCCCGCAGCTTCACCTGGAAGTCGTTGCGCCCCAGGTAGTCGATGTTGCCGTCGGCGCGCCAGCGGCCGAGGTCGCCGGTCCGGTACATGCGCGCATGCGGCTCGTGGACGAACGGGTCGTCGAGGAAGCGCTCGCGGGTCAATGCGTCGCGATTGAGATAGCCGCGCCCCACCTGCACGCCGCCGATGAAGATCTCGCCGGTTACGCCCACCGGCACCGGCTGGCCGAAACGGTCGAGGATGTAGATGCGCGTATTGGCGACCGGACGGCCGATCGGAACGCTCGCCGCGCCGATACCTTCCGCGCAATCCCAGGCGGTGACGTCCACCGCGGCCTCGGTCGGGCCGTACAGGTTGTGCAAGCCGACGCCGGGCAGCGCCCGCTGGAACGCCTCGACCAGCGCCGCCGGCAATGCCTCGCCGCTGCAGACGACACGCTTCACGTCGACACAGGATGCGGCATCGCCCTGTTCGAGGAACGCGTGCAGCATCGACGGCACGAAATGCAGCGTGCTGATCTTCTCGCGCCGGATCACCTCGGCCAGATACTGCGGATCCTTATGGCCGTCGGGTTTCGCCAGGACCAGGCGCGCACCGGTCATCAGCGGCCAGAAGAATTCCCATACCGACACGTCGAAGCTGTATGGCGTCTTCTGCAGGACGGCGTCACCCGCGCCCAGCGAAAACATCCCCTGCATCCACAACAGGCGGTTGACCACGCCGCGATGCTCGTTCATCGCCCCCTTCGGCAGGCCGGTGGAACCGGACGTGTAGATCACGTAGGCCAGGTGGCTATCGAGCATGCCCGGCGCAGGCGGCGGGTTGGTCTGCGGCTGGCGCGACCACGCCGGCGCGGGTTCATCCAGCGACAGTACTGGCCGCGACGACTGCATCGCGGCGACGCGGCCACGACATGCCTGTTGAGTCAGCAGTGCGAGCGGCTCGCAGTCCTCCAGCATGCCTGCCAGCCGCTCGTCCGGCAGGCCCGGATCCAGCGGCACGTAGGCGGCGCCGGCCTTGAGGATGGCCAGCAGGCCGACCACCATCTCCACGCTGCGCTCGGCACAGATCGCCACGCGCCGGTCGGGCCCCGCGCCCAGCTGGCGCAGCTGATGCGCCAGCTGGTTGGCGCGGGCGTTCAGCGCGGCATAGCTCAGCGTGGCGCCTTCGAGGCTCAAGGCGGTGGCGTGCGGCGTGCGCTCCACCTGCGCCTCGACCAGTTCGTGTATGCACACGCCACCGGGGTAGTCGACCCGGGTGTCGTTGAATTTCTCCAGCACCTTGCGCCGTTCGATGTCGGCGAGCAGCGGCAGGTGGCCGAACGCCTCGCCGTCGCCGGCGCTTACCAGCGCCTGCAGCAGCGTCTGCCAGTGACCCAGCCACTGGCGGATCGTGGCGGTATCGAAAAGATCGCGGTTGTACTGGCATTCCAGCCTCAGCTCGCCCTGCGTCTGCACCGCGTTGATCGAGATCTCGAAGTTCTCGAAGCTGCGCGCGTTGCTGCTGAACGCCAGTTGCAGGTCGCCGAAGGCGTCGTCCTGGTGATCCAGCGCCTGGTCGATGTTGAACATCACGCTGACCAACGGCAGGCGCGACGCATCGCGCCCGACGTGCAGCCGGCGCAACAGCGTGCCGAAGGTGTAGCGCTGGTGCTCGAGCGCGTCGAGCAGGGTGGCCTGCGCCTGCGCGATCGCTTCGCCGGCCGGACGCGCCAGGTCCGTGTCGAACAGCAGCGGCAGCGTGTTGACGCAGTGGCCGACGAGATGATCGTGGCCGTCCACCGCCTGCCCCGCGGTGGGTATGCCGATCACCACCCGCTCCTGGCTGGACAGCCGCGACAGCAGGGCGGCGAAACTCGCCAGCAAGGTGGCGAACAGGCTGACGCCATGGTGCGCGCCGATCGCGCGGATCGCCGCCAGCAGCTCCGCATCGAAGACCCAGTCCTCGCGCGCCGAAGCGAAGCTGCGACGGGCCGGCCGGGGTCGGTCGGTCGGCAGCTCCAGTACCGGTACCTCGGCGGCGAACTGGGCCAGCCAGTAGTTTTCGTCCGCGCGGAAGACCGCATCCGCCGGATGTCTCGCCTGCAGCAGCGCGTAGTCGGCGAAATCGTCCGCCGCGGGCAGCGCGGCGACGGACCCGCGCCGTTGCGCCGTGTACAGCGCGCCCAATTCGCGTACCAGCACCCACCACGACCAGCCATCGCAGACGATGTGATGCGCCGTGAGGATCAGCACGTGCTCGTTCGCTCCCAGCCGCAGCAGTTCGCTGCGGAACAGGCGGTCGCTGCCCAGCGCGAAGGGGGTTTCCACGGCCAGCCGACGACGCTCGGACCATCGTGCCTCGCGCTGCGCCGGATCGTTCGCCGACAGGTCGATCAGCTCGAGCTCGAGCTGCATCTGTTCGCGGATGCACAGCGTCTCGCCATCCGGCCCGAGGTTGGCGCGCAGCGCATCGTGGCGATCCAGCAATGTCTGCAGCGCGTGGCGCAGGGCCGCCTGCTCCAACGGCCCTTTCAGCTGCAGCGAAACCGATTCGTTGTAGGCGAGCGAGGCATCCTGCCCCAGCTGGTCGGCCAGCCACATTTCGCGCTGCGGCTCCGTGGTGGGCACCACGCGCGAAAGCGCGCCGCCGGCGAAGGGATCGTAGTCGACCGCCACCTGCGCATCCCTGCCTGGTTCGATGCTGCTCATGATCAGCCCACCTTGACGAACTTGCCCGGCTGCTCGGGGCTGGGCACGAACCAGGCCGGACGGCCGTCCGGCTCGCGGCCGATGCGCGCGCCCGGCAGCGGCGGCTGGCCCGTATCCATCACGGTGCGCGAAGTGGCCGTGCGGCGCGGCAGGAAATCGGCCTCCTGCAACTCGATCACCGAATCCTTGTAGGCCTGGATGATCTGCTGGAGATCGGCCTCGCTATGGGCCGTGGTCAGGAAGCACGGGAAGTTGTCGAGGATGTGCACGCCGCGGCTGCGCATCATCGCGAACAGCAGATCCTGCAGCGGGTGGTCCTCCAGGAACTGGGTTTTCCAGACCGAGGCGAACTGCCTGATCGCGATCGGCGCACCCACCTCGTTGCAGAAGGCATTGAGTTCGGCGGCCATCTCCGCGGTGCGCGCATTGAGCCGTTCCTGCGGCGCGGCGCCGTGCTGCTTGATGTGCTCGAGCACGGCCTTGGCCGCCGCCAGCGCCAGCGGGTGCCGCACGAAGGTGCCGGCGAAGTAGGTGACGCCCACGGTCGGCACCGAGTCGTCGCCGAACTGCCAGGCGCCGCCGTCGAGCGCGTCCATGTAATCGCGCCGGCCCGCGATCACGCCGATCGGATAGCCGCCGCCGACCACCTTGCCGTACGTGGCGAGGTCGGCCTTGATGCCGAACAGCGCCTGGGTGCCGCCCGGATGGGCGCGGAAACCGGTGACGATCTCGTCGAAGATGCACAGCGCACCGGCGTCCTCGGTGATCTTGCGCACCTCGCGCAGGAACTCCACCGGCTGAAAATCGCAGCGCCGGCTCTGCACCGGCTCGATCAGCACCGCGGCCAGTTCGTGCGCGCGCTCGCGAATGATCTGCAGCGACTCGGGCGTGCCGTAATCCAGCACGATCACGTTTTCCGCGGTGTTGCGCAGGATGCCGGGCGCGGCGGGCACCGCGCGCAGCTTGCGCGTGCCGCGCACGATCATCTCGTCGATGATGCCGTGGTACGAGCCGTTGAACAGCACCACGGTGCTGCGCCCGGTCACCGTGCGGGCGATGCGCAGCGCGCCCAGCACCGCCTCGGAGCCGGTGTTGCACAGCGCCGCGCGGTCGTGCCCGGTGATCTCGCAGATCAGCCGCGCCACCTCGCCGGAGAGCGGGTGCTGCGGGCCGATCTCGTAGCCGAGATCGAGCTGGCGACGCACCGCCTCCAGCACGAAATCCGGCTGCCAGCCGAACAGGCTCATGCCGAAGCCGTTGAGCGCGTCGACGTATTCGTTGCCGTCCAGGTCCCACAGGTGAGCGCCCTTGGAGCGCTCGATCACGATCTGGTAAACGATCTCCTTGAGCAGCGGGCGGAAGCCGTTGACCACACGCGGGTCGGCCATGTGCGGGCGGTGCGCCTCGGTGTACTGCTTCGAGCGGCGGGTACGCGCTACATAGCGTTCGATGAAACGGCCCAGCCGCTCGCGCTGGTGGGCGGAGAGCTCCAGCGCGCCGGTGTCGATGCGGGCGATCGCGCCGAACGCCTTTTTCACGTCGTAACGCGTGTGCGCGAGCGCCGCTTCCTCGTCGCCGGCGGAATCACCCGGTACCCCTGCCGGCGCGGCGGCAGGTGCCGCTGCGGGGGTGGGGGTAGGTGTCGGTACCGCCATGGCAGGCGCCGCGGCAACCGGCGCGGCGGCAGCGCCGAGCAGGGCCAACTGCTGCGCCATCAATTGCATCTGCTGGTCGATCACCTGGCGCACATAGTCGTTGCCGCTGCCGGCCGCCGGCGCGGCGGCGGGCAGCCGGATCGCCGCGGGAAGCGGTGCGATCGGCGCAGCCACGGCTGCCGGCGCCACGGCATCCGGTGGCATCTGCTCGTCGAGCAGCGTCGCCAGTCGGTCGAGGCTGGCGTAGTCGACCATCAGCTGGCGGAAGGTCACCTTGACCGGGAACACCTTGGACAGGTGCAGCGCGACCTGGGTCAGCATCAGGCTGTCCAGTCCGAGCTCGATGAAATTGGCGCTGCCGTCGACATCCGCCAGCTCGACGCCGGTGATGTCCTCGAACACGTCCTTGAGTTGCGCGACCAGCCGCGGTCGGCGATCGGCGGCGGGAGCACGGGCTGTCGGCATGGGGATCTCCTCGACCGCCGCTGGCGGCCCGGGCGGCGGTATGGTGTCTGAAGGCTGCGGCGTCGCGGCGATGCGCGCCGCACCGGCCGGCGCGGCGTCGAGCCAGCAGCGTTGTCGTTCGAAGGGGTAGGTGGGCAGGCGCACGCGCTGGCGCTGCCGGCGGCGGTCGAGCCGGGCCGGCTCGATCGCCACGCCACGGCACCACAACTGACCCACGGCGAGACGGAACGCCGCCAGTTCGCCCGTCGGCGTGTCTGCCAGCGACGGCAACGCGGCGATGCCCTGGTGTGACGTCCCCAGACGCTGGCGTGCCAGCGTGCTCAAGGTGCCGCGTGGACCCACTTCCAGCAGCGCGCGTGCGGGCGCGTCGAGCAGCTTGCCCAGCGCGGTGGAGAAGCGCACCGGCTTGCGCAGGTGGGTGGTCCAGTAGTCGACCGACATGGCCTGCGCGGGATCCAGCCAGTCGCCGCTCGCGGTCGACACCAGCGGCAGCTGCGGCTGGCCGCGCGGGGTGCGCTCGAGCTCCGCGCGGAACGGCACCAGCACCGGATCCATCATCGAGGAATGGAATGCATGCGAGGTTTTCAGCTCGCGGCAGGCCACGCCGTCCGCCTCCAGCGCGGCCTGGAACGCCGCGATCGCCTCGCGCGGCCCGGCCACGACGCAGGCATTCGGCGCGTTCTCGGCCGCCACCGCCAACTCGGGCGGCAGGCGCGGCTCCAGCGCCGCCAACGACAGACGCACCGACAACATGCCGCCCTCCGGCTGCGCCTGCATCAGCGCGCCGCGCCGCGCCACCAGTCGCATCGCATCGGGCAGCGTGAAAATCCCGGCGAGCGTCGCGGCCACGAACTCGCCCACGCTGTGACCGATCATCACGGCCGGCCGGATGCCGTAGCTCATCCACAGCCTGGCCAACGCGTACTCGATCGCGAAGGTGGCCGGCTGCATCACCGCGGTCGGCAGCAGCGCTTGCGCATCGTCGGCAAACACGCGCTCGCGCAGGTCGAAATCCACCTGCCCGTCCAGCGCCTCGGCGCAAGCGTCGAACGCCGCGCGGAACGCCGGCTCGTCCGCATACAGTGCGCGGCCCATGCCGGCGTACTGTGCACCCTGGCCGGGGAACATGAACACCACGTCGCAGGGCCGGGCCGGCAGGCTGTGCGCCGCCTGCGCCGCCAAGTCCGCGCCGGCCAGTCGGGCGGCCGCGTCCGGCGCATCGTCGGCGACCAGAGCGAGCCGGTGCGCAAAGGCCTTGCGCCCGACTGCCAGGGTCCAGGCCACGTCGGCGAGATTCGCCCCGGGCGATGCCTCGATGTGCGCGGCCAGACGCTTCGCCGCCTCGCCCAGGGCCGTGTTCGTGCGTGCCGAAAGCAGCAGCAGCTGCGGCCCTTGCGCCGGCTCCGACGCGCTGCGTTCGAGCGCCTCCTCAAGCACCACGTGCGCATTGGTGCCGCCCACGCCGAACGAGCTGACGCCGGCGCGTCGCACGGCGCCGGCGGCGTCCGGCCAGTCGCTGAGGCGGTCGTTGACCACGAACGGCGAGCCGGCGAAATCGATCGTCGGGTTGGGCGCGCGGAAATGCAGCGAAGGCGGAATTTTTCGTTCGGCCAGCGCCAGCGCCGTCTTGATCACGCCGGCGACGCCGGCGGCGATCACCAGGTGGCCGACATTGCTCTTGACCGAGCCGACCCGGCAGAACCCGGTATCGGGCGTGCTGTGCCGGAACGCCTTGAGCAGGCCCTCCATCTCGATCGGATCGCCGATCGGCGTGGCCGTGCCATGCGCCTCGACATAGGAAATGCTGCGGGCGTCGACGCCGGCATTCCGGTGTGCCATGGCGACCACCGCCGCCTGGCCCTCGCTGCTGGGTGCCATGAAACTGGCCTTGGTGCCGCCGTCGTTGTTGATGGCGCCGCCGCGAATCACCGCGAACACCTGGTCGTTGTCGGCCCGTGCGTCGGCCAGCCGTTTCAGCAGCACGACCGCCGCACCGTCGCTGAACACCGTGCCGCCCGCAGCGGCGTCGAAGGCGCGCGTATGGCCGTCCGGCGACAGCATCGCGCCGTCCAGGTAGAGGTAGCCGCTGCGCGGCGGGCAGGTCACCGACGCGCCACCGGCCAGCGCCATGTCGCACTGCCCGATGCGCAGGCTTTCCATCGCCTGGCAGATCGCGACCAGCGAGGTGGAACAGGCGGTGTGCACGCTGACGCTGGGCCCGGTGAGGTTGAGCTTGTGCGCCACCCGCGGCGCGATGAAGTCCTTCTCGTTGTTCAGCATCACCTGGAACGCGCCGAACCGTTCCACCAGCTCGGGGTGGGCGCTCAGGTGCCGCTGGAAGTAGGTGGCGTTGTTCATGCCGCCGAACACGCCGACCGGTGCGTCCTGCGCATCCGGTACGTAACCGGCGCGCTCCATGCACTCCCAGCACAGCTCCAGGAAGATCCGCTGCTGCGGGTCCATCAGCTCGGCCTCGCGCGGGCCATAGCCGAAGAAGGCCGGCTCGAACCACTCCACGTCGTCGATCACGCCGCGCGCGGGCACGTAGGCCGGGTCGTCACGCAGGGCGGGGTCGATCGACGGATCCAGTTCGCCCGGATCGAAGCGGGTGATCGATTCGCGGCCGGCGCAGAGGTTCTGCCAGAACGTCTCCACGTCGGCGGCACCGGGAAAGCGCCCGCTCATGGCGATGATCGCGATCGGCTCGGCGCCGCCGTCCGTTCGCGCCATGACACCCCGCGCCAGGCGCTGCGGCTGTTCCGCTCCAGCTTCGCCGCGCACGATGCAGGCCAGCGCCTGCGGCGTGGGGTCGCGGAAGAAGGCCAGCACGCTGATGCCGGACAGCCCGTCGCGGCGCAGGTCCTCGAGCAGGCGCACCGCCAGCAACGAACTGCCGCCCAGCGCGAAGAAGTTGTCGCGGCGACCGACGCGGTCGAGCCCCAGGCAACCGGCGAAGGCGTCGCAGAGCGCGCATTCCTGCGCATCGGCGGGCGGCTCGTAGGCTTCGGCCAGATCCGGCCGTGCGCTTCCCGGTGCCGGCAGCGCACGGCGGTCGAGCTTGCCGTTGACCGTCACGGGCAAGGCATCGAGCGTCACATAGGCGGACGGCAGCATGAATTCCGGCAACGTGGCGGCGAGATGGGCGCGCAGGTTGGCGCCATGCGCAGCGTGGTCGCGGGCGACGACGTAAGCCACCAGGCGCTTGCCGACCGGCGGATCGTCGCGCAGCACGACGGCGCAGGCGCGCACGCCGGCATGGCGGACCAGGGCGGCCTCGATCTCGCCGGTCTCGATCCGGTAACCGCGGAGCTTCACCTGGCTGTCGCGCCGGCCGACGAAGTCCAGCGTGCCATCGGGCAGCCAGCGCACCAGGTCGCCGGTGCGATACATCCGCTCGCTGCCCGCCGCGAACGGGTTCGGCACGAACCGCTCCGCGGTCAGTTCGGGGCGGCCAACATAGCCGCGCGCAACGCCTTCGCCGCCGACATACAGCTCGCCCACCACGCCGATCGGCAGCAGCGCCCGCCGTGGGCTGAGCACATAGATCTGAGTGTTGGCGATCGGCCGACCGATCGGCACCGATCGCGTCCCCTCGGCCAGCTCGCGGGCGATGCGATGGGTGCAGGTGAACGTGGTGCATTCGGTGGGACCGTAGCCGTTGATCAGCGCCGTCTGCGGCAAGGCCGCCAGCGCCCGGCGCACGTGGTCCACCGACAACGCTTCACCGCCGGTCAACAACTCGCGCAAGCCGGCAAGATGCCGCGGATCCTGATCGATCACCGCATTGAACAGCGACGCGGTCAGCCACGCCGTGGTGACGCCTTTGGCGCGAATGGTACGGGCGAGGCCGGCCGCGGTCGGTATCGTCTCGTCGTGCACCACGATCCGACCGCCGTTGAGCAGGGCGCCCCAGATTTCCAGGGTCGAGGCATCGAAGCCGAGCGGTGCCGCATGCAGCATGCGCGTCTGCGGCCCGAGCGCGACGTAATCGACGCCGCGGACCAGGCGGATGATCGAACGCTGACGGATCGCCACGCCCTTCGGTGTACCGGTGGAACCGGAGGTGTACATCACGTAGGCAAGCGCATTGCCATCGGCGGCCAGCGGCGGGAACGCCATCCCGCCCGATGCCGCGCCTGCCGGCGCAAGCCAGGCCACGCCGGCGGGGAGTTCGGGCACGCCGCTGGCGGGATCGAGCACCAGCACGGCTGCCGCGGCATCGTCCAGCAGGAAGGCCACACGCTCCGGCGGATACGCCGGATCGATCGGCAGATAGGCGGCGCCCGCCTTCAGTACGCCGAGCAGGCTGGCAATGGCGCGAGTCGAACGCTCGAGCATGACACCGACCACCGCCCCCGCTGCCACGCCGGCAGCGCGAAGACGCTGGGCCAACTCGTTGGCACGCCGGTCGAGTTCGGCGTAGGTCGTATGGTCATCGCCCTCGGTGACGGCGATTGCATCGGGATGCGCCATGGCCACCGTGGCGAACAGGCCAGGCACGGTGGCCGCTGGATTCCGCGGCACCGCCGTGGCATTCCAGACGCAGAGCAGTTGCTCGCGCTCGCGCGGGTCGAGCGGATCGAGCGCGCTCAAGCACCGGTCACCCTCACGCAGCATCGCGGCGAGCGTGCGCAACACGCAGCCGGCGAACAGCTCCACCGCCGCACCGCACCATGGCTCGCGGAAACGGACCTCGAGCCTGGCCTGAGCGGCAAGATCGAGATGCCATGCCGAAGCGATCGGTTGCCCTTCGAGGGCAGGCCAGGCAGGGCCATCCATCGCCACCCAGGTCGTTGCCGATGACGGGGCCGCGGTCGGCAACAAGCCGGTGGAACATTGACGCAGCCAGTTCCCCACCGGTTCCTGCCAGGCGACCCCGAGGCTGGCCTGGCGGAAACCGTGGTCGCCCAGCCGGCAGGCCGACACGGTATCGGCACCGGTCAGCCAGGTCTCGGCATATGCCAGCACGGCACACAGTGCTGAACCGAGCTCGCTCGACCCGGCTGCCACGCGTTCGCTCAGGGCATGCGCCAACGCGTCATCGATCGGCAGGATTCGGTCTTGCCATGCTCCCGCGATCTCGCCGGTCGGGCACAGCAGAGCGTCCAGCAGCTGGTCTTCGTTACCTGGAACTGGCGTTTTCTGTGCACTCACCGCTCCCCTCCGAGTCGCGGCGGGCGGTGGTACCGCCACGACGTATGCGTATCTCCTGATCGACCGAATCGCAAAAAACCGTGAGTTACTTGCGCCAACTCCGGTTTCGGAGCAGGCAGTCGACCGATCCACAGCGAGGCCCCATATGTGGCGGCCACCGTCCTGTGGACACCAGGGTCGTCAGGATACCTCCCCAGTATCAAACGATACCCTTTTTGTGAAATGCGTCAACAAAAATATCAACGACCCATGCTAGCCATCATCGGCCATTCACAGCCTGCGCCGAACTCGCCGACTGGAAGGCGAACAGCCAGAGAATCGCGCGCTGCGCCGGGCTGCCTGTCCAGGTGACGTGATAGATCCCGGCCGCATCCACCTGCCTCACGGCCACGGCACACTGCACCCCGCTCTCGGACGGCAGGTCCAGGTAGCGGTCGATGACCTTGAAGCCGTTATCGGGCACCGCAGTCATCCGGTAGACGAAGGCATCGCCCCACCACACCGCAACCAGGGTCGCCGGCCCGGTGGTGGTGACGTCGCCGCTGGTGAGGCTGACGCTGGGCGCCGGCTCGCCCGGGAGCAGGCGGTGCACGGCGCGCGTCAGCTTGCCGGCAACCCTGGCCACGAGGCCGGGCTGCGGATAGTTCTGCGCCACGTCCTGCAATACCCCGGCATGCCTGATCTCGATGAAGGGGATCGTGATCTCGCCCGTGGCATTGCCGTTCTTGACGATACTGACGGTGTGGTTGCGGCCGCCTCTGGCCGCCAGCGAGACATAGGCCTTGACGTCGAAACGGCCCGCGTAGCCGTCATAGCCCACGCTCTTCCCCTGCTGCACCCACGTATTGGCATAACTGTCGGTCGGGCCCTCGGTATTGCTGGCGTAACCGGCATTGAGCACCAGCAGAGAACTGCCCTGTGCCTGCGTGGTGACCGGCGAGCTGACTGCAGGACTTGCGCCCAAACCATCGGCCTGGGTCAACAGCGTATGCACGCCCAGCGCAGGCATCTGCGGAACCGGGGGGATACCGTTCATATCGGCACTTTCCAACCCCGCGGATGCACAGGCCAGCGTCAACGCGATGCCGGCCTGGCATGCGCGCCACAGGCGGCCCGACCCCGGCGGCATGACCTTCACGAGCGCTTCGGTATGGCGTAGGGAACCCGGTCCGACTGAATCATCCGGCCGGCAAGGCGACGCACGACGTGCTTGGTGCCTGCATACGTTGCGGCGGCGGCATGGGTGACGCCGTCGAACAGCGGGTAACGGCCCACCGGTGGCGGCGCGATGCCGATGCCGCGCATCTGGTCGTGGACGCGATGCAGCAGCGCATCGCGCCGGGTCGCATGGGTGTAGTAGGTGAAGCTGATGGTGATCGACGGTTCACTGCCGTTCTCCACCATGTGTGGACTCGTCGAAGGCATGTACGCGCCCATGCCCGGCAGCATGTCGAACACCTGCGCCCTTTCGCGGAATGCTTCCTGCCACTGGATCAGGTCGCGGGAATGGCTGCGGTGAAAACGGTCACGCGCGAGCTCCCCCACCACGCCGGTATCGTCGTGGGGCCACACGTAGATGCGCTTGCTGCCGCGCACCTGCAGGATGAAGTTGTGTTCCTTGTCCATGTGGAACGGCGTGACGGCACCGGGCGAACTCACGAAGATCCAGCCCGCGCGATAGCACATGCCGGGATCGACCGGCTCGATGTGGGGACGTATCGAATCGAGCACCGTGTCGATCAGTTCCCGGTAGGTCGGATCGGTCTGCACGTTGAGCAGCGACATCCACGCTGAAGCATTTTCGAGATCGGCCAGCGTCGCGGCCGCGCCCAGCCGATTGGGATGCAGCGCCGGCGCATGGTTGAATGCGGTGCCGGCCGTGGCGCTGCTGCTGTGCGTGCGGATGCTGCCGGATGTCTCCAGGCGCTTGCCCAGTTCGATCAGCGACTGCAGCTGCAACAAGGGGTGCTCCGCCAGCCGGTGGCGAACGGACTGGATGCGCCACGGATCGAATGCGCCCCAGTCGGCATCCACGAAGACGGACGAGCCGGTATCCATGCTTCCCCCTTGCGCTGCAGAACGGGTCGTGCAGACCGCGGCAGTGTGCCGCTCCCGCATCACCGCCGCAAGCCCCGGAAACCGGCGCACGGCGCGTGGTTCGAATGCTCTGCTCTCAGTCCCGTTTCAGATAGAAACCGTGATAGCGATCGATCGAAAGCGACGGCTCAAACGGGACCCGCATATGACGCTCGAGGGATTCCCAATGATCGACCACCGCATACCCCGACTGCCGGAAGGCATCGATGAACTGGGCGACTGCGGTCACGGTGTAAGGACAACTGGCGATACCCACCCCCTGCCTGGTGACCCGCTGCAGGGTCACGAATGTGCGGCTTGGATGCAGCGGTGTCAGGTTTATCAGAAGGTGTCCCGGCGGATGCTTCAATTTCCGCAGCATGTCCGGCAAGGAGAAGTCCAGATACTGCAGGACTCCGCTGCACAACAGCATGTCGCAACCGTCGGCGTCATCGCACGATGAGGTGAAACCAAGCTTGCCTTCCACATCGTTCCGGCTCGCCCACTCCCGGCCCGCGGCGAGCACGGCGGGCACGTCGTGAACCTGCCAGCGCAGATCATCCGGATAGACCAGATGGTGCTGAAAACCGTAGTAGCTGGTCCCGATATTGCCGCCCAGATCGAACAGCGAACGCAGCCCCGATCGAAACAGCTGATCGAGCCAGAAAATCACCGGATAGTCGCTGACCCTTACGCCGCCCAGATGATCGGGGTACAGATCGCCCGACTCGGGAACATCGAAACTGGTGGCGCCTGTCTTCGGCGCGTTGGCCCGGGCTTCGTCGAAGGTTGCATAGGCGCCGCAATAGCTGTTGCCAGGCAGCACGTCGCGCATGAACATCTGCCGATACAGCGGCCTGGCAAGCCAGCTTATGCCCGGCAGCTCGGCCAGGTCGTACGACATCCGCCGCAGATTTCGCGATAACCCACCCATAGCCCCCTCCCTTTCGCCGGCTGTCGAACGGCGGCCATCAAGCTAGCATGTAGCCGGCCGGCGATGCCACGCACGCATGGCTGCTGTACTCTTCCGCGATCCGGCGAAACATGCAGCATGAACTCTGCAGTCATCCCAGCGCGCATGCGGAGAGCGGCATGGCTCATGAAACCGACTTTCTGGTTCTGTACAAGCTCCTGGGGCTGACTGCCGACTGCGAACTCGAACAGTTCAGGCAGGCGTACCGCCGCCGGGTAGCAGCACTCCACCCGGACCGTCGCGGCAGTGGGCCGAATGCCGCCGTCGCCGCCGAGCGGCTAAAGCAACTTACCGTCCTGTACAGCGCCGCCATGGCGTTTCAGAAGGAGCACGGCCGACTGCCCGGGGCGCTGCATGCGCGGTCGAACCAGGCGGACACTTCCAGCCGGCGCCCTCATGCGCCTTCTGCCGATGTGCCGCGCCGGCGATCCTGGCGGTGGCTGGCGCTGTCGATCATCATCGCGCTGATCTGGCTGTTGTGGCCGGTGGATCCAGCACCCTAG
>CAVPQF010000063.1:0-38349 GCA_963707225.1 uncultured Gammaproteobacteria bacterium | reverse complement strand
CTTCGAAACTTGCCAGTTGTGTGCCCATGCTGCTTTCGGCATCCGGTTTCAGAACGAGCGCGGCGGGACGATGATCACGTCGCCCGGTTGCACCGGATAGTTGGTGGACAGATTTCCCTTCTGCAGGATGTCGTCCAGATCCACGGCATAGGCGCCGGCGCGGTCGCCGTTCTTGCGATGCAGTTCGGTCTTGCCGGCAGCGGCAAATTCGGTGATGCCGCCAGCTGCCAGTACCGCGTCGAGCACGGTCATGCCCTGACGGTACGGCATCGATGTGGGCGTACGTACGGCGCCGGTCACGCGCACTCGCGACAGGTACTCGTGGCTGCGCAGTTCGGTGAGGATCACCGCGACTTGGGGGTCGCGCACGAAGGCCTGCAACTTGTCCTTGATCTCGGCGGCAACCTGTTCGGGCGTGCTGCCGCCGGCCTTGACGTCGCCCACCAGGGGCACGGTTATCATGCCGTCCGGCCGCACCGGGACGCTGACGCTCAGGTCCGGGTTGTGCCAGACCGAAATCTGCAGCTGGTCGTCGACGCCGATGTGATAGGTCGACACGACCTGGGCGCCGGCATCGAAAGTGGGCGCCTGGCTGGAGACGGGCGCAGAGGCGCAGGCCGTCAGCATCAGTACGACAAATGGTGCGAGCAGGCAAAAAAGACGCTTCATGCGTAGTCCCCTTGCGCACATCGCAACTTGTGACGTACGTCACATTCATGATGACATCAAGCGAGCCTAGAAAACAAGGTCAATCGCCGTAAAAAGTGCCTGCGCGACCGTCCCAGGTGCCCGTTTTTGGACTACCTTTGGGCTCCGCCGCGTATTTCATCGGGGCGCGGCATCACCAAGTCTAAGGGGAAAACCATGGATGACCTGCATGCAGCCGCTTGACAACACCAGGATCGCGATCGTCGGACTGGGCTACGTAGGGCTGCCTCTCGCGGTGGAGTTCGGCAAGCGCTACGCCACGACGGGTTTTGACATCAACGCCTCGCGCATTCGCGAGCTGCGCGAAGGCAGGGACCTGACGCTCGAGGTCGACGCCGCCGAACTGGCGCAGGCCGCCCGGCTGGGTTTCACGGACGTTCTCGAAGACATCCGGGATTGCCAAGTCTATATCGTCACCGTGCCCACGCCGATCGACCAGGCCAAGCGTCCGGACCTGACGCCGCTGGTCCGGGCCAGCGAAACCCTGGGGCGAGTGATCCGGCCCGGCGACATCGTGGTGTACGAGTCCACCGTGTACCCCGGATGCACCGAGGAGGTCTGCGTGCCGATCCTCGAGAAAGTCTCCGGCCTGGCCTACAACCGCGACTTCTTCGTCGGCTACAGCCCCGAGCGGATCAACCCCGGCGACAAGCAGCACCGGGTCACCAGCATCCTCAAGGTGACGTCCGGCTCCACGCCCGAGGCGGCCGACTTCGTGGATCGCCTGTACGGCTCCATCATCACCGCCGGCACGCACAAGGCCAGTTCGCTCAAGGTGGCTGAGGCGGCCAAGGTGATCGAGAACACCCAGCGCGACCTCAACATCGCGCTGGTGAACGATCTCGCCAAGTTGTTCAACAAGCTCGGCATCGACACGCTGGAGGTGTTGCAGGCGGCGGGCACCAAGTGGAACTTCCTGCCGTTCCGGCCCGGCCTGGTCGGCGGCCATTGCATCGGCGTGGATCCCTATTACCTGACGCACAAGGCACAGGAAGTCGGCCACCACCCGGACGTGATCCTGGCGGGCCGGCGCACCAACGACAGCATGGGCGGCTACATCGCCGGCGAGGTGATCCGCCTGATGGTCTGCAAGGGCATCAGCCCGGTACGCGCGAAGGTGCTGCTGATGGGGTTGGCGTTCAAGGAAAATTGCCCGGACCTGCGCAATACCCGGGTGATCGACATCATGCAGGCGCTGCAGGGCTACAATGTGCAAGTTGATGTCTACGACCCCTGGGTGGATGCCGCTTCCGCCACGCATGAGTACGGCATCGATCTGATCCCCGCCCCGTCGCCCGGGCAATATGACGCGATCGTGCTTGCGGTCGGCCACCGGCAGTTCGCCGAACTCGGCGGCGACGGCATCCGGGCGTTCGGCAAGCCCGAATCGGTGCTCTACGACGTCAAGTATGTGTTGCCGCGCGCGGCGGTCGACGGCCGGCCCTGAGCCGCGCCCGCGTTCGACCCGGCGGCGTTGATGTTCACGTTCAGGACGGTTGTTCAATGAAAATCATGGTTACCGGCACGGCCGGGTTCATCGGCTCGCACGTCGCCCTGCGTCTGCTCGCGCGCGACGACGAGGTCATCGGCATCGACAACCTCAGCGATTACTACGACGTCAACCTGAAGAAGGCGCGGCTGGACCGGCTGACCGTGCTGCCAGGCTATACGCACGTGAATGCCGACCTGGCCGACCGCGCGGCGGTCGAAGCCGCCTTCGCCACCCACCGGCCGCGTCGCGTGGTCAACCTGGCGGCGCAGGCCGGCGTGCGTTACGCCGCCGAGAACCCGCATGTCTATGTGTCAAGCAATATCACCGGCTTCCTGCACGTGATCGAGGGTTGCCGCCAGCACGATGTGGAACACCTGGTGTTCGCCTCGACCAGTTCGGTGTATGGCGCCGATACCCGGATGCCGTTCTCCGAACATCAGCCTACCGAGCACCCGCTCACGCTGTACGCGGCATCGAAGAAAGCCAACGAGATGATGGCGCACAGCTACGCGCACCTCTACGGCCTGCCGTGCAGCGGCCTGCGCTTCTTCACCGTATACGGGCCCTGGGGACGGCCCGACATGGCGCTGTTTCTCTTCACCAAGGCGATTCTTGCCGGCGAGCCGATCAAGGTGTTCAACCACGGCCACCACAAGCGCAGTTTCACCTACATCGACGACATCGTCGAAGGGGTGATCCGCGTGCTCGACAAGGTGCCTGCGGGCAACCCGGCGTGGGACGGGCGCGAGCCCGATCCGGCGTCGAGCCTGGCGCCTTATCGCATCTACAACATCGGCAACGAGCAGCCGGTGGCGCTGCTTCGCTACATCGAGGTGCTCGAGCAGTGCCTCGGCCGCAAGGCCCGGATGGAGCTGCTGCCGCTGCAGGCCGGCGATGTGCCCGATACCGAGGCCGACATGTCGGTGCTGGCGGACGCCGTCGGCTATAGCCCGCGCGTGCCGGTGGAGGAGGGCGTGGCCAACTTCGTGCGCTGGTATCGGGAGTACTACCAGGTACCCGCCTGACGCGCGATGTGCCGGTGGGCGAGGTTTCTGCGGGGATGTCCGCGCCGTGGCGCGCGCCGACCGGTGGCGCGATTTGTCGCGACCGGGCGCGGTACCGGCGTGGCCGGTTACAATCACTGGCCGACGTCGTGCGGATGCAGCCAACCCATCCAGATGCCGAACGCGACCATGGCGATGAACAGCAGCGACAGGCCGATGCGGCGGGTCAGCGCCCACACCGTGCGCTTGTCGTCGTCCTTGTCGGTCATCATGAAGTACAGCGCCTGGCCGAGGCTGAAGATCACCAACAGCAGCAACCCCACCAGCACATATTTGTAGACGGTTTCCACGTGATTGACCCGATCCATAGCGACACGGCCAGTATAGCGGCCGACGACAGGCGCCCGGCGTGAGCGGATTTCGTCGTCCTTCATGGTGGGCGCTGCTGCTGACCGTGGCCGGAGCCTTGCTGTTCGTGCGTTTGGGCGTCTGGCAACTGCACCGTGCCGACTTCAAGGAGGCACTTCTGCGGCGGTATGCCGCATCGGCGGGCGCGCCGCTGCAGGACTTCGCCAAGGTTGCCGAAACGCCGCCGGCCGACGGTTTTCCACGGGTGCAGGTGAGCGGTCGCTACCTCGCCGACCGGCTGTACCTGCTGGACAACCCGAAGCACGATGGCCGTGGCGGAGTGGAAGTGTTCGCGCCGCTGGCACTGGCCAGCCATCCGCAGCTGCTGCTGGTCGACCTGGGCTTCCTGCCGGGCAACGGCAACAGCAAGACCCCGCAGCTGCCGCCGTTGCCCACGGGCGAGGTCAGCCTGCGCGGCCTGTACGTGCCGCCGCCGCCGGTCGGCTTCGAGATGGGCGGCAATGCGCTGGCGCGGCAGACGCAATGGCCGAAAAAAAGCATCTTCGTGGACCCGGCGGAAGTCGCCCGCGACCTCGGCCATCCGCTGTACCCGCGATTGCTGGCGCTGGATCCGGATCCGGCCGCGATCTACGAGCGCGTGCACACCCTCGATTTCTCCGCGATGCCGCCGGCGCGGCATCGCGCCTATGCGTTCCAGTGGTTCACCTTTGCGCTCGCCGCGGTGGTGATCCTGCTGGTCGTGCATCGCAAGCGCAAGCCGCGCCGTTCCTGATTCCGATTGAAGGTTGATGAATCCGATGAAGCCCGCTGATCCTGCCGCCGTGCGCAAGAGCCGGATGTTCCTGCTGCTGATCGCGCTGGTGTTCGCCGCGCCGATGATCGTCGCCGGCCTGCTCAGCTGGAGCGGCTGGCAGCCCGGCACCAAGGGCAACGGCGAGCCGATCCTGCCGCAGCGCAATTTCGTCGACGAGAAGCTGCAGGTGCGCCTGGACGACGGCACATCGTGGGCATGGCGCGACAGCAAGCCGCGGTTCACCCTGGTGGCGCTGGCCGGCCCGGATTGCGCCGCACGGTGTTTCGAAACGCTGACCGGGATGGCCCAGGCGCGGGTCATGCTCAACCGCAACCAGTCGCGCCTGCGCCTGCTCTATGTCGGCGCCCTGCCTGGCGATCCGGCGCGGCGCATGGCGATGCAGGCGTACTGGACGCATGGCCGCGATGTCGACGGCAAGCTGGCCGCCTACGTGCCGGCCGCGCCGGACAGCATCAGCGCCGTGCTGGTGGAATCCAATGGCACCGCACTGTCGCTGTATCCGGCGGGCTTCGAGGTTCCCGGCCTGTTGCGGGACATGGTGAAGGTGATCAAGTGATGTCGGCACGCTCCCTGAAAATCCTGCGCTGGCTGGCCCTGTTCGCGGCGGTGTTCGCGTTCGGCCTGGTGATGTTCGGCGCGTTCGTGCGGCTGTCCAACGCCGGCCTGTCCTGCCCGGACTGGCCGACCTGCTACGGCCAGGTGACCTGGCCGCAGCACGCGCAGGCGGTGGCGCACGCCGACGCGGCGTTTCCGGATCGTCCCTACGAAGCACACAAGGCCTGGCGCGAGCAGGTGCATCGCTTCCTCGCCGGCACGCTCGGCGTGCTGGTGCTGCTGCTCGCGCTGATCGCCAGCTGGCGCCGGCGCGGCGCGTTGCTGGCGGTGGTCGTCGGCGCGGTATTCGCGGCGCTCGGGGTGGGCCTGTACATGCGCGGCGAACATGTGTGGTCGTCGGCGCTGGCGGCCTGCGCGATCGCGTTGCCACTGTTCGCCGCGACCCGGCTGCAGCGTCCCGGCGCGTGGAGGATCTGCGTGCTGGCGCTGGCGGTGATCATCTTCCAGGCCATGCTCGGCATGTGGACGGTGACCCTGCTGCTCAAGCCGGTGGTGGTGATGGGCCACCTGCTCGGCGGCATGGCCACCTTCGCGCTGCTGGCGTACGCGGCGCTGCGTTTTGCAGGCGTGGCGGCGGCGGACGATCGCTTTGCGGACCTGCGCCGGCTGGTGGCGATCGGCGTCGTGCTGCTGGTCTGCCAGATCGCGCTGGGTGGCTGGACGTCGGCGAACTATGCGGCGCTGGCCTGCGGTTACGGCCCCGGCTCGTTCCCGCAGTGCCTCGGCCAGTGGGCACCGCCGACGGACTTCCGCGAAGGCTTCGTGCTGTGGCGCGGGATCGGCGTGAACTACGAAGGCGGCGTGCTCGACATGGCCGCGCGCAGCGCGATCCAGATCGCGCACCGGCTCGGCGCGCTGGTGGTGTTCTGCTACCTCGGCTGGCTTTCGGTCAGGACGGCGCGGTGCGGCCTGCGCGTGTGCGGCCTGGCGATCGCGCTGGCGCTGGCGGGCCAGGTGCTGCTGGGCATCAGCAACGTGTACTTCGGCCTGCCGCTGGCCGTGGCGACCGCGCACAATGGCGTGGCGGCCCTGCTGCTGTTCACCTTGCTGGCCACGCTGGCACGCACGCAGCGGCGGCATGACGAATCGATGTTCCTGTCGTTGGGGCGACACTGAAGATGAGCGTTTTCCGCGAATACCTGCAACTGACCAAGCCGCGCATCGTCGCGCTGCTGGTGTTCTGCGCGGTGATCGGCATGTTCCTCGCCGTACCCGGCATGCCGCCGTGGCGCGCGCTGGTGTTCGGCACGCTGGGCATCTGGCTGGCGTCCTCGTCGGCCGCCGCGTTCAACCAGCTGATCGACCAGCGCATCGACAAGGTGATGGTACGCACGGCGCACCGGCCGCTGGCCACCGGGCATCTCAATGCGCGCCAGGTCTTCGTGTTCGCGCTGGTGCTGGGCATCGCCTCGATGCTGGTGCTGGTGCTGCTGGTCAACACGCTGACCGCGGTGCTGACGTTCGCCGGGCTGATCGGCTACGCGGTGATCTATACCGCGTTCCTCAAGCGCGCCTCGCCGCAGAACATCGTGATCGGCGGCCTCGCCGGGGCGATCCCGCCGGTGCTGGGCTGGACCGCGGTCACCGGCGCGCTGCACCCGTACGCGCTGCAGCTGTGCCTGATCATCTTCGTGTGGACGCCGCCGCACTTCTGGGCGCTGGCGATCTTCCGCCGCGACGACTACTCGCGCGCGCAGGTGCCGATGCTGCCGGTCACGCACGGCGTGGTGTTCACCCGCTGGCACATCCTGTTCTACACCGTGCTGCTGGTGCTGGTGACCCTGCTGCCGGCGCTGACCGGGATGAGCGGCCTGGTGTACCTGGGCGGTGCCGCGGTGCTGGGTGGGGCGTTCCTGTATTACGCGGTGCGCCTGCTGAATCCGCCGGACGAGCTGTACGCGATGAAGGTGTTCAACTACTCCATCGTCTACCTGATGGCGCTGTTCGCCTTCCTGCTCGCCGATCACTGGCTGGTCGAGCCGATCGTGCGGCAGGGGCTGGCGCTGCAGCCGGTGGTCTGACCGGCTCTACCTGCGTCGTGCCGGTGCGGAAAAATTCAGCTTGAACATTGACACTCCCGCGGCGCAGCACGACAATGCGCGCGCCCTCCGGCGCGCTGCGCCGGACGGCTTCCTGTCCTGACTAACCAAGGCATATGGACGTTTACCCTAGTCGCAACGTCGACATCCGCTCGCTTCGGGTGCCGGCGCCGCATAACAAGTTGAACGCCTGCGGCGACCGCCTGCGGTCGGCTGGTGCTTTCCGCTAGGGAAAGTCCGGCCCACTCCTGAGGACGCCGACGGCGTCGTCATGAGGAGGCGGGCTGATGAAGCTCCTTCACGATTTTTTCCGCCTGCGCCTTGCAGGCCTGCGCACCGCTTCTGCCCGCGGTGCTGCCGTGTCGCCCGAATTCAGCGTGACCGTACCCGCGCCGCTGGCCAAACCGGCGGGTGACGGTGTCGAACGCGTCGCTGCCGCGACGGTGCGGCGCGAGCCGGCGTCGTTCCTCAAAGCGCCGCGTCATCGGCGGCTGGGCTCCGGTCGCTGATGGCCGGCCTGATCCCGCGCAAGGGCTGGCCTCCGCCAGCGTCCGCCGGCACGGGCCGCGCCTGCGGCCGCACGGGCTAGCGTGATGGTGGCCTGACGCCACCAGCGCTTCGCAGCATCGGCATTCCGCCTCACGGAAGCGAAGCATGAGCAAGATTCTTCAAGCACCCGCCGCCCGGCTGGCGGGCAAGCCTGCGCCGCGGCCGGTCATCGTGGCAGGGCAGGCGTTCTCCCCGGCCGAGGCGCTGCTGGCCGGGCTGGATACGTCGCTGCGCGGTCTCGACGCGGCGCAGATCGGCACGCGGCTGCATCGCGACGGCGCCAACGAGGTGTCGCGCGAGAAGCCGCCGCACTGGTCGCTGCAGTTGCTGCGCGCGTTCAGGAACCCGTTCATCGTGGTGCTGCTGGTGCTGGCCGGCGTGCAGCTGTTCACCGATCGCGGCGACCTGACCGGGCCGGTGATCATCGCGGTGATGGTGGCGATCAGCGTGGTGCTGAGCTTCACCCAGGAATACCGCTCCACCCGCGCCGCCGAGAAACTGAAGGCGATGGTGCGCAACACCGCCACGGTGACCCGGCGTGCCTCCGACGGCCACAGCGAGCGGATCGAGGTGCCGGTGGCCGAGCTGGTCGCCGGTGACATCGTGCACCTGGGCGCGGGCGACATGGTGCCCGCGGACCTGCGCCTGCTCGGCGCGAAGGACCTGTTCGTCAGCCAGGCGATCCTCACCGGCGAATCGCTGCCGGTGGAGAAGTCCGCGCCTACCGGCACGAGCGTCGCCGACGACAGCCACGCCAATCCGCTGGACCTGGTCACCATTTGCTACATGGGCACCAACGTGGTCAGCGGCAGCGCCACCGCGGTGGTGGTGGCCACCGGTGCGCGCAGCTACCTCGGTTCGCTGGCGCACAGCATGAGCGGCCAGCGCGTGCAGACCAGTTTCGACCGCGGCGTGAGCAGCGTCAGCTGGCTGCTGCTGCGCTTCATGGCGGTGATGGTGCCGGTGGTGTTCCTGATCAACGGGCTGGACAAGCACGACTGGACCGGGGCGTTCCTGTTCGCGCTGACCATCGCGGTGGGCCTGACCCCGGAGATGCTGCCGCTGATCGTCACCGCGAACCTGGCCAGGGGCGCGCTGGCGATGTCACGGCGCAAGGTGGTGGTGAAGCGGCTCAACGCGATCCAGAACTTCGGCGCGATGGACGTGCTGTGCACCGACAAGACCGGCACGCTGACGCTGGACAGGATCGTGCTGGAACGCCACCTCGACCTCGACGGCGAGGAATCCGACGAGGCGCTGGAATACGGCTACCTCAACAGCCGTTTCCAGACCGGCCTGAAGAACCTGATGGACAAGGCGGTGCTCGAGCATCGCGACCTGGAGGCCGCGGCATTGCGTTACCGGGTGGTCGACGAGATCCCGTTCGACTTCCAGCGCCGGCGCATGTCGGTGGTGGTCGCCGACGGCGGCGGTGAGCACCTGCTGGTCTGCAAGGGCGCGGTCGAGGAGATGCTGTCGATCTGCGCGTACGCAAAGACCGGTGACGTGGTCGAACCGCTGACCGAGGCGCGTCGCCACGAGATCAGGGCGATGACGCATCGGCTCAACGAGGATGGCCTGCGCGTGCTGGTGGTGGCGGTGCGGCGCGAGCCGGCGCACGAGCATGCCTACGGCGTGGCCGACGAGCGCGGACTGGTCGCGGTCGGCTGCCTGGCCTTCCTCGACCCGCCGAAGGACTCGGCCGCCACCGCGATCCGCGCGCTGCACCAGCACGGCGTCGAGGTGAAGGTGATCACCGGCGACAACGAGGCGGTGACCCGCAAGATCTGCCGCGAGGTCGGGCTGGACGTCAGCCATTCGGTGCAGGGCCGCGAGATCGAGGAACTGGATGATGCGGCGCTGGATGCGCTGGTGGCGCGGGTCACCGTGTTCGCCAAGATGTCGCCGCTGCAGAAGGCGCGCGTGGTGCGCTCGCTGCAGCGACTGGGTCACACGGTGGGCTTCCTCGGCGACGGCATCAACGACGCGCCGGCGCTGCACGACGCCGACGTCGGCATCTCGGTGGACAGCGCCACCGACATCGCCAAGGAGTCGGCCGACATCATCCTGCTGGAGAAGAACCTGATGGTGCTGGAGGAGGGCGTGCTGGAAGGCCGCGTCACCTTCGGCAACATCATGAAGTACATCAAGATGACCGCCAGTTCGAATTTCGGCAACGTGTTCAGCGTGCTGGTGGCCAGCGCATTCCTGCCGTTCCTGCCGATGCTGCCGCTGCAGATCCTGGTGCAGAACCTGCTGTACGACATCTCGCAGCTGTCGATCCCGTTCGACCGCATGGACGAGGAATACCTGGGCAAGCCGCGTCGCTGGGACGCCGGCGACATCGGCCGTTTCATGGTGTGGGTGGGCCCGGTCAGCTCGATCTTCGACATCACCACGTTCTGGCTGATGTGGCACGTGTTCGGTGCGAACACGCCGGCGCGGCAGTCGCTGTTCCACTCCGGCTGGTTCATCGAAGGCCTGCTGTCGCAGACCCTGATCGTGCACATGATCCGCACCCGCCGCATCCCGTTCCTGCAGAGTGTGGCGTCGGCGCCGGTGCTGGGACTGACCCTGGCGATCATCGTGATCGGCATGCTGGTTCCGTTCAGTGCGCTGGGCGCGAAGATCGGCATGGTGCCGCTGCCGCCGCTGTACTTCGCCTGGCTGGCGCTGACCCTGGCGAGCTACTGCGTGCTGACCCAGCTGATGAAGGTCATCTACATCCGCCGCTACGGCCGCTGGCTGTAGCAGCGCACCCTGTGCGCTTGTCGGTAGGGCGGGCACGGCCCGCCGGCTCCTGCTCCATACCTTGGCGCAGGAAGGCGGACAATGTCCGCCCTACGGAGCATTGCGTACGGGTGCGCTTCTGCAAAAAGCAGAACGCATCAGTCGGCTTCGCGGTTGTCTTCGGCGACGGCGCGTCCACCACGCAGCGCGTACCGGCGCGCCACTACCGCGCATACCATCAGCTGCAACTGATGGAAGATCATCAGCGGCAGCACCAGCGCGCCGAGGCCGCCGAGCTGGCCGGCGAACAGGATCTTCGCCATCGGGATGCCGCTGGCCATGCTCTTCTTGGAGCCGCAGAAGACGATCGTGATCTCGTCCTCGCGTGAAAAGCCGAGCCGGCGCGCGGCCCAGGTCAGCGTGGGCATCACCAGCGCCAGCAGCAGCGCGCACATCGCCAGGGTGGACAGCAGGGCGGAGATCGGCGTGTCGCGCCACAGGCCTTCGACCACCGCGGCGCTGAACGCGGTGTACACCACCAGCAGGATCGTGCCCTGGTCGGTGTAGCCGAGCAGCGGCTTGTGGCGGTCGACGAAGCCGCCGATCCAGCGCCGCGCCCCGTGGCCGAGCGCGAATGGCAGCAGCAGTTGCAGCATGATGTCCAGCACGCCCTGCCACGAGGCGCCGCCGCCGTGGCTGGCCAGCAGCAGGCCGACCAGCAGCGGGGTCAGCACGATGCCGATGAGGTTCGACATCGAGGCGCTGACCACCGCGGCCGACACGTTGCCGCCGGCGATCGAGGTGAACGCGATCGACGACTGCACCGTGGACGGCAGCGTGCACACGAACAGCACGCCGAGGTAGAGCTCGGGCGTCAGCAGTGCCTGCCCGACCGGCTGCAGCGCCAGCCCGAGCAGCGGGAACAGCACGAAGGTGCCGGCGAACACGGTCAGGTGCAGCCGCCAGTGGGTCAGCCCCTGCACGATCGCCGTGCGCGGCAGCTTGGCGCCGTGCAGGAAGAACAGCAGCGCGATCGCCGCGTCGGTGATCCCGTCGAACACCCGCGCGGTCGCGCCGCGGCATGGCAGCAGCGAGGCCAGCAGCACGGTGGCGAGCAGGGCGAGGGTGAAGTTGTCCGGGCGAACGCGACGCAGCGACATGCGGCCGGCTCAGTCCAGCCCGCAACGCGTGCGGCGCCGGTGCTTCCACCACAGCACCAGCACGGTCAGCAGCAGGACCCCCACCAGCACCCACAGGCTGCTCTGGCCGCGGTGGAGCCATTTCACCAGCCATTCGTGGTTGTCGGCGCCGAAGAAGCCCAGGTAGACCCAGAACGGCACGCTGATCAGCGCCGCCAGCGTGTCGATCAGCAGGAAGCGCAGGAACGACACGCGATGCGTGGTGCCGGCGGTGAGGTAGACCGTGGTGCGCATGCCGGGCAGGAAGCGCGCGAAGAACAGCATGCGGTTGCCGTACTGGTCGAATTTTTCCTGCACCTTGACGTAGCGTTCCGGGGTCAGCACGCGTGCCACGAAACGCCACTGCAGGATGCGCGCGCCGTAGTGGTGGCCGAGCAGAAAGATCGCCGAGTCGCCCAGCAGTACGCCGAACATCGCCAGCGCGACCATCGCATGCACGTTGGCGTAGCCGAGCCCCGCGATCACGCCGCCGGCGACCAGGGTGATGTCTTCCGGCAAGGGCAGGCCGGCACCGCAGATCATCAGCGCGATGAACACGGCGACATAGCCGTTCTCGGCGAAGATCGTGATCAGTTGCGGCAGCAGATCCATCAGTGTCCTTGCGCGTCACGCGAAACCTGCCCGGCCGCAGCGGGGCATGATCCCACCGTCGGATGGCGGTCGAGCCGGGCGTGGTGACGCGGGGCGTCCATGGGCAGGCGGCACGTCATCGCGATCAGGCCGAGGCCACCGGCGGCCGCACGCGGGCGGCCAGCAGTTCGCGCAGCTCGGCCTTCTCGGCGCTGTCCAGCGCGCCCTCGCGGCTCTTCGCGGTCAGCGCGTCGCGGCGCTGGGTGATCGCCTGGTCCTCCATCCGCGCCAGGGCGTCGAAGAACTCGGTGCGCTGGCTTTCCGGCTCGCCCACCGACATCGCCGCCATCAGCTTCTGCAGCGACGGATACTCCGGCCGCTCGGCAAAATGCTCCACCAGCGTGGCGGAGTTGATGCCGGGGCGCGCGCGCGCGATGTCGAGCAGTTCGGCGAGCAGGTCCACACCGGGTTTGTCCAGGCGCAGGAAGCGATAGGGTTTCTCGACCTGGTCGGCCAGGCCCGGCTGCCCCAGCAGCAGCGAGATCGCACTGCGCACCAGGCTGCGCTGCACGGCGGTGGGGCGCTGCACGGCGCGGTGCGTGGCCGGGTCGGCCTGCAGCATCGCGCGCGCGCCGCTGCGTTTCTCCAGCTCCTGCGCCATCAGGTCGCGGAACGCGCCGTCGGGCAGTTTCGCGATCAGCGGGCGCGCGCGCTCGGCCAGCCGGGCGCGGCCGTCGAGGCTGGCCATGTCGACGTCGTGCGACAGCTCGTTGAAGAAGTAGTCGGACAGCGGCATCGCTTCCCTGATGCGCTTCTCGAAGCCCTCGCGGCCTTCCTTGCGTACCAGCGAGTCGGGGTCCTCGCCATCGGGCAGGAACAGGAAATACGCCTGGCGGCCGTCGCGCAGGCGCGGCAGCGCCGATTCCAGCGCCTTCCACGCCGCGGCGCGGCCGGCACGGTCGCCGTCGAAGCAGAACACCACGTCGGGCGCGGCGCGGAACAACACCTCGGTGTGTTCCGGCGTGGTCGCCGTGCCCAGCGTGGCCACCGCGATCGGCAGCCCGGCCTGGTGCAGCGCGATCACGTCCATGTAGCCCTCGACCACCACGATCCGCTGCAGGTTCGCGTTGGCCTGCTTCACCTGCCACAGCGCGAACAGCTCGCGGCCCTTGTGGAACAGCGGGGTCTCCGGGGAATTGAGGTACTTGGGACCCGGGCTTTGTTGGGTAGTGCGGGCAGGGATGTCCGCTTCTTGATCTTCGCGCGCGGGAGGCGCGCTGGAAATAATCCTTCCGCCAAAAGCGATCACGCGGCCGCGGCGGTCGAGGATAGGAAACATCAGCCGCTCGCGGAAGCGGTCGTACTTGCTGCCGCGTTCGCTGCTGGCGACCATGCCGGCCTCGTTCAGCAGTTCCATCCGCCGCGGCGTGTTGCCCAGCGCCTTGATCACGCCGTCGTAGCCGGCCGGCGCCCAGCCGAGGCGGAAGCGCTTGATGGTCTCCGCGTCCAGCCCGCGCTTCCTGCAGTAGGCCTGGGCGTCGGCGTTGCGCGGCAGCTCGCCTTCGTACCAGCCGGCAGCCGCATCGAGCAGCGCGTACAGGTCGGTCTTGTCCTCGCGCGGGCGCTCGTCGCGGCCGCCTTCGCGCGGCACGGTGAGGCCCACCGTCTGCGCCAGTTCCTCCACCGCGTCCGGAAACTCCAGCCGCTCGTAGTCCATCAGGAACTTCACCGCGCTGCCGTGCGCGCCGCAGCCGAAGCAGTGGAAGAACTGCTTGGCCGGGCTGACGTAGAACGACGGCGTGCGCTCGTTGTGGAACGGACAGCAGGCGGTCCACTCGCGCCCGGCCTTCTTCAACGGCACGCGCCGCTCGATCACGTCGACGATGTCGACGCGGGCAAGCAGTTCATCGATGAAGCTGTCGGGGATCAGGCCGCGCATAGACCGCCTAGTCTAGTCGGTCACCGCCGGGGAGGCTCGGGCGGATTGCGCTAACCTGAGGCGAAATGCCACAGGGGATGGGCGATGAACCGTGCTGGAGTGAGCTTTCGCGCGGCGGCGGCGGCGGACGTGGCGGCCGCCGTACCGCTGATCCACAGTTCCGGACCGGCCGCGTTCGAGTATGTGTTCGCGCTACCGGGGATGGGCGACGCGCAGGCGTTCCTGCGGCGGGCGTTCGTCGATGGCGCCGGCGAGTTCGGCTGGCGCAACCACGTGGTGGGCGAACTGGACGGCGCGGTGGTGGCGGTAGGGGCGGGTTACGGCGGCGCCACGAAGTGGAGCTTCACGCTGGCGGCGGCGCGGCAGATCCTCGGCCATTACGGCTGGCGTCATGCGGCGGGGGTGATCGCGCGCGGGCTGCGGGTGGAGTCGGTGATCCCGCCGCCGGCCGGCGCGATGTACTACCTCGGGCACCTGGGCGTGGCGCCGTCGCTGCGCGGCCAGGGTGTCGGCTCGGCCCTGGTCGCGCATCTGCTGGCCGCGCGGCCCGCCGGTTCAGGCGGGCCGGTGATCCTCGACGTGGCGGTGACCAATCCGGATGCGCAGCGGCTGTACCGGCGGCTGGGTTTCGCGGTGACCGGCGAGCGCCGTTCGACGCTGGTCAATGCGCAGGGCCAGGTGCCGGATCACCGGCGCATGCAATGGCAGGCGTCGGCCCGAGTCGTCGCTAGAACAGGTTGATCACGCCGATCACGGCCAGCACGGCCAGCAGGAACAGGATCACGAAGCATACGAACAGCACCTTGGCGATGGTGGCGGTGACTCCGGCAACCCCGCCGAAGCCGAGCCAGCCGGTGACCAGCGAGACAATGGCGAAGATGATGGCCCATTTCAGCATGTGCTTCTCCTGCAGCGATGTTCGCCCACGCGGCGGAATCCCGCGCGGGTCACAGCGTTTGTAGCGGGGCGGGCGTGAACGCGGTGCATCGTGTCGCTTGCCAGTGGCCATGCGCGGCGGCAAGCTTTCCGGCCGGCCCCCGGACTGACGAGCCATGGTGATCAGCGCGGTGATGATGATCAAGCAGCGTGCGATCGTGCGCGCGTTCGAACGTGCTGCCGCGACCACGGCGGCGACCGCCTGCACGGCGGAGCAGCTGGGCCTGAAGCCGGGCATGGCCTGGCATCTGCTGGTGGGGCATGCCGTGCTGCGCGGTCCGGGCGAAGGGCGCTATTTCCTCGACGTGGCGAACTGGCAGCGGCTGCGCAGGCGCCGCCATCGCATCGCCTTGGCGGCGGTCGCCGGCGTGCTGGTACTGCTGGGCCTGCTGTTCGTGGCCGGAACGCTCAGCCGGCCAGGCGCGCCTTGATCCGGCCCGAAACCACGCCCATGTCGGCGCGGCCGGCGGCCTTTTCCTTCACCGCGGCCACCACCTTGCCCATGTCGCGCGGCGAGCTGGCGCCGGTTTCGGCGATCGCGGCGGTGATCAGGGCGTCGATCTCGTCGTCGCCGAGCTTGGCCGGCAGGTAGGTCTCGATCACCACCATCTCGGCGCGCTCGACGTCGGCCAGATCCTCGCGGTGCGCGGCGGCGTACTGGCTCACCGAGTCCTTGCGCTGCTTCAGCATCTTTTCCAGCACGCCGAGCACCTGCACGTCGTCCAGCTCGATCCGCTCGTCCACCTCGCGCTGCTTGATCGCCGCCAGCATCAGCCGGATCACGCCCAGCCGGTGCTTGTCGCCGGCGCGCATGGCGGTCTTCATGTCTTCGGTGAGCTGCTGCTTGAGAGTCATGGGCGGGGTCTCCGGGGTGGGATTCGATTCTGCGGAAACGACAAAGCCGGCGTTGTCCTTGGGACAACACCGGCCAAGGCCGAATCCGAAGTGCTTGCGGCGGCTGCGAGAACCCGCGCCGACCGTGTTTCCGATGCCGCTGGATCCACCGCGCGTGGCGGCGGCTGCGGGGAAACTCAGTACAGGCGGACCTTGCGCGAGACGTCGCGCGACAGGCGGCGCAGGTGACGCTTCACCGCGGCAGCGCGCTTGCGCTTGCGCTCCTGGGTCGGCTTTTCGTAGAACTCACGCTTGCGCGTTTCGGCGAGGACGCCGGCCTTTTCGCAGGTACGCTTGAAACGACGCAGTGCGATCTCGAACGGCTCGTTCTCGCGAACTTTTACGTTGGGCATGGAAACTCCGAGTGGTAATCTGCCCGCTGGTACGGGACTGTCAAATAGGGCGAGCCGCGAATTATACCGTGGATATCACAGAATTTTCAAAGCCGGCGAACAAGCCCGTGCTGGGCATCGAAACCTCCTGCGATGAAACCGGGGTGGCGCTGCTGCGCTGGGAGCCGGCGGCGCCGGGCCGCGGCCTGCTGGCGCATACCCTGTACAGCCAGATCAAGCTGCATGCCGATTACGGCGGCGTGGTGCCGGAACTGGCCAGCCGCGACCACGTGCGCAAGCTGCTGCCGCTGATCCGCGAGGCGCTGACCCGGGCCGGGCTGACCGTACGCGACCTGGGCGGGGTGGCCTATACCGCCGGTCCGGGCCTGGTCGGCGCCTTGCTGGTCGGGGCCTCCGCCGGGCGCGCGCTGGCCTGGGCGCTGGGCGTGCCGGCGATCGGGGTGCACCACATGGAGGGCCACCTGCTGGCCCCGCTGCTGGAGGACAACCCGCCCGAGCCGCCGTTCGTGGCGCTGCTGGTGTCCGGCGGGCACTCCCTGCTGGTCGAGGTGAAGGCGATCGGCCAATACACGATCCTGGGCGACACCCTGGACGACGCCGCCGGCGAAGCGTTCGACAAGACCGCCAAGATGATGGGCCTGCCGTATCCCGGCGGCCCGGCGCTGGCGAAGCTGGCCGAACAGGGGCGCGCCGGCGCCTTCCGCTTCTCCCGCCCGATGACCGACCGGCCGGGCCTGGATTTCAGCTTCTCCGGCCTGAAGACCCAGGTGCTGCTGGCCTGGCAGCAGTCCGATCAAAGCGGGCAGACCCGCGCCGACATCGCCCGCGCGTTCGAGGAGGCGATCGTCGACACCCTGATCATCAAGTGCCGGCGCGCGCTCGAGGCCAGCGGCGCGCAGCGGCTGGTGATCGCCGGCGGCGTCGGTGCGAACCGAAGATTGCGCAGCGAGCTGGCCAGGGCAGGCGAGAAAGACGGTTTCCAGGTGTATTTCCCGCGGCTGGACTTCTGTACCGACAACGGCGCGATGATCGCCCTGGCCGGTGCGATCCGGCTGGCCAGCGGCCAGCATCAGGACGAAACCGTGCAGGTACGCCCGCGCTGGGATCTGCAAACACTGCCGGCGGCGTAGCGCGTCTGCTTCGTAGGGTGGGCACTGCCCACCGGCTTTTGCCGGTGTGGCGCGGAGCGGCGGGCAGTGCCCGCCCTACACGGCTTTTGCCGGTGTGGCGCGGAGTGGCGGGCAGTGCCCGCCCTACACGGCGCAGCGGGTCACCATTGCGTGCGTGCGGGCAGCAGGCCTTTCAGTTCCGCCTCGGTGAGGTTGCGCCACTGGCCGACCTTCAGGTGCGCCAGCTTCACGTTGTCGATGCGCACGCGGCGTAGTTGGGTCACGCGGTAGCCGAATGCGGCGGCCATCAGGCGGATCTGCCGGTTCAGGCCCTGGGTCAGCACGATCGAGAAGCCGAATTTGGCGATGCGGCGCACGCGGCAGGGTTGCGTCATCTGATTGTGGATGCGCACGCCCTTGGCCATGCCGGCCAGGAATTCGTCGGTGACCGCCCTGTTCACGCCGACCAGGTATTCCTTCTCGTGGCGGTTCTCGGCGCGCAGGATCTCGTTGACGATGTCGCCGTTGCTGGTCAGCAGGATCAGCCCTTCGGAATCCTTGTCCAGCCGGCCGATCGGAAAGATGCGCTGCGGATGGTCGATGAAATCGATGATGTTGCCGTCGACGCCCTTCTCGGTGGTGCAGGTGATGCCGACCGGCTTGTTCAGCGCGATATAGACGGCCTTCTTTGCCGCCGGCGTGGCGGCCAGCGCGCGCATGCGCACGATCTCGCCGTCCACCCGCACCTCGTCGCCGTCCAGCGCCTTGGCGCCGGTACTGACCACTTCTCCGTTGATGGTGACGCGGCCGGCGAGCAGCAGCTCGTCCGCTTCGCGGCGCGAGCACAGGCCGGCTTCGCTGATGTACTTGTTGACGCGCATTTGGGAGAGCCGGGAACGGGGAACAGGGAACGGGAAACGCCAGGGTTGCAGTGGATTGGTGGTTCTGGCGGAAAATAGTTTCAAGGAGCCGGGGCGGAGCGTGGAATCAAGTCTTGCCATGACCCAGGTGTTCCCCGTTCCCTGTTCCCCGCTTTAACTCAGGACCGCAGGCCGATGCCGCGCTTGAGCAACTGCAGCGCCACGATCGACAGCCCGACCACGAAACCGATCATCACCACGAACGCCACGCCCACGTGCACGTCGCTGATGCCGAGCACGCCGAAGCGGAACGCGTTGACCATGTACAGGATGGGGTTGGCACGCGAGATCGCCTGCCACGGTTCGCCCAGCATGTTGACCGAATAGAACACGCCGCCCAGGTAGGTCAGCGGGGTCAGGATGAAGGTCGGCACCAGCGCGATGTCGTCGAATTTCTTCGCGTACACCGCGTTGACGAAGCCGGCCAGCGAGAAGATCGTCGCGCCCAGCAGCACCGACGCGAACGTGATCAGCGGGTGCAGCACGTGCAGGTCGGTGAAGAACAGTGCGATCAGCAGCACCAGGATGCCGACCACCAGGCCGCGCGCCACCGCGCCGGCCACGTAGCCGAGCAGGATCACCCAGTTCGGCATCGGCGACACCAGCATCTCTTCCACCGCGCGGCTGAACTTGGCACCGAAGAACGAGCTGGAGATGTTGCCGTAGCTGTTGGTGATGATGCTCATCATCACCAGGCCCGGCGCCAGGAACTGTATGAAAGTGAAGCCCCCCTCGATCGTGCCGACGCGGCTGCCGATCAGCTTGCCGAAGATCACGAAGTACAGCGTCATGGTGATCGCCGGCGGGATCAGCGTCTGCGTCCAGATGCGCATGATGCGCACGATCTCGCGGCGCACCAGGGTGTTGAGGGCGACCAGGTTGGCGGCGGTGTTGCTCATGCGGCGATCTCGCTTCTGGCTCCCTCTCCCCCGGCGCGGCCGGGGGAGAGGGTTGGGGTGAGGGGGAAGGCTTTTGCATTTGTGGCGGGGAAGCTGCGAGAGCGCCCCCTCACCCCAGCCCTCTCCCCCAACGGCTTTGCCGTCAGGGGAGAGGGAGTTTGCAGCGTGTCGCTCATGCCGCTTTCTCCCGCCCGCCTTCCACCAGCCGCACGAACAGCTCCTCCAGCCGGTTGGTCTTGTTGCGCATCGAGGTCACCATGATGCCGTGCGCGGACAGCGCCGCGAACAGCGAGTTGAGGTCATGCGAGCGGGCCATCTCGGCTTCCAGCGTGTGCTCGTCGCGGCGGCGCAGGGTGACGTTGGGCAGGCTCGGCAGTTCGGCCGGGATGGTGATCACGTCCAGCACGAAGGTCTCCACGTCCAGCGTCGCCAGCAGTCGCTTCATGCTGGTGTTCTCGATGATCGTGCCGTGGTCGATGATCGCGATGTTGCGGCACAGCGACTCGGCTTCCTCCAGATAGTGCGTGGTGAGGATCACCGTGGTGCCGGCCGCGTTGATGCCGCTGACGAACTGCCACATCGAACGGCGGATCTCGATGTCCACGCCCGCGGTAGGTTCGTCCAGGATCAGCAGCTTCGGCTCGTTCATCATCGCGCGGGCGATCATCAGCCGCCGCTTCATGCCGCCGGACAGCGTGCGCGCCTGCATCTGCGCCTTGTCCCACAGGCGCAGCTCCTTCAGGTATTTCTCCGCGCGCTCGGCGGCGAGCTTGCGCGGGATGCCGTAGAAGCCCGCCTCGTTCACGCAGATGTCGAACGGCTTCTCGAACTGGTTGAAGTTGATCTCCTGCGGCACCAGCCCGATCAGCCGCATCGCCGCGCTGCGGTCGTGGTTGACCGACACGCCGAACACCCGCGCATCGCCGCTGCTGGAGTTCACCAGCGAGGACAGGATGCCGATCAGGGTGGATTTGCCGGCGCCGTTGGGGCCGAGCAGGGCGAAGAAGTCGCCGGGCTGCACGGTCAGGCTGATGCCTTTCAGCGCTTCGACGCCATTGCTGTAGGTTTTGCGCAGATTGTCGACGACAAGCGCGGGGGCTGTATCTGGATACTGCGGGGACATGGGCTGCACCGAGGGGGTTGGCCCTATTATAGCGGGCCATGCCCAGCCGTCCGGCCCTGCCGGACGGCACACACCGTTTCCGGAAACCTTTCATGGCCGACCATTTCCAGCTCCGTCTCGTCGACAGCCGCATGCTCGCGCCCGCGGTGCGCCACCTGGTGTTCGAGCGCGTCGACGGCCAGCCGCTGGCGTTCCAGCCGGGCCAGTTCCTGCAGGTGCACTTCCACTACGACGATGGCACCGCGACCAAGCGCAGCTACTCCGTGGCTACCGTCGGTGACGGCAGCTCGCCGGTGCAACGCATCGAGATCGCCGTGAGCTATGTCGAAGGCGGCGCCGCCACCAAACTGCTCGGCGAACTGCCGCTGGGTGGCGTGATCGACGCCAGCGGTCCGTATGGGCGCTTCTGCCTGCAGGAAGCCGACACCCATCCGCGCTACCTGCTGCTGGCCACCGGCACCGGCGTCACTCCCTATCGCGCGATGCTGCCGCAGATCGAAAAGCTGCTCGCCAAGGGCGATCGCGAAGTGGTGCTGCTGTACGGCGCGCGCAGCGAAGCCGAGCTGCTGTATGGCGAGGAGTTCGAGGCGTTCGCCCAGACCCATCCCGGCTTCATCTTCCACGGCTGCCTCAGCCGCGAGGCGCGCGCCACGCCACGCCCCAGCGACCGCAGCGGCCATGTGCAGAACGTGCTGGCCGAACTCGGCCCGCACGCAGATCGTGACATCGCCTACCTCTGCGGCAACCCGAACATGGTCGATGCGGCGTTTGCCGCGCTGCAGGAATTCGGCCTGCCGGTGAAGCAGATCAGGCGCGAGAAATACATTTCGTCGCGGTGATAAAGTTCGGCGGGCATCGTCCGATACCACAGTGCGGGTGGTGCTGATTGCATGGGCGCCCATCACCCGCGACTCACGAGCGATTGGGGGAAGAGCCACCGGTAGAAGGCTAAATCAGGGATAGAACTGGCAGGCCGATACGGCCGGAAGTCATCGCCCGTGATTAGTGTGATGCACGTCACATTGCCGACAAGGGGGCCGCCGGAACCCGTCAAGACTGGATCTTTCAGGCCGAAAGCCACTGAGAGGCTCCCCTTTGGCGGGAGCAGCACCTCGTGAGGTGACGGTATGAAGGATCCGTTTTGCACCCTGCTGGCAGGTTGTGCGTTGGCCATGTTCTTCGTCACTTCGACAGCGAATGCAGCCGGTGGCCGTATCGTGTTTTCCGGTGCGGTGGTCGAACCGACCTGTTCCACGGGGCTTGAATCCGTTGTGGGTGCCGATACCGATGCCGGAGCGGCCACGCAGCGTTTGGACTGCAGTCGCACAGTCGCCGATGCTGGCCGCACCTATTCGCGCGAAGTGCTCGACTTGACTATGGCAAGCCGCTACCACGACCGCCTGCTCGACTATTTTGCCAGCTATGCCCCACTCGTCACTGGAGGCGATGCCGCGAAGGTTGTTGTCCGCACCTACGATTGAATGTACGCGGAACTTGATGGCGGTCTGCCCGCAGATCACTACCGGTACGAGAGCGTGAATGTCGACGAAGTGTTGAGCAGGCCTGCGTTCACGGCGCTTCCAGTCTGGTAGTAGCGCGCAACGTAGTTCACCGAGAGGGCCCCGTTCGGTGTCGCCCCGATCGTCTTGACGACGCCAATTTGCACGGGCGTCACCCCCGGCGAGTCCAGCAACTGCTCGCCACCGCCGGCGCCACCGCTTGATGGTGCGATGACGCCTGCCTTGCCGATAGATAACCACGGTGGCCGTTCGAGGGTGATGCGTACAGTTGCAGCGCAGCACGCATATTTTATTTAGCGATACATAGAATTAGTTATAGGTCAGCGTATAGGTGGCCGTTGCACTGACATTACCGACTGTCACGGCGGTAGCGGAGGTTTGGTAGTAGCGCGCGAAAAAGGGCAGGTTCATGGTGCCATTTTGAGTAGCGCCCTCGGAGATTGCCGTGTCGAAGGTAACAGGGGTGCTACCGTCCTGTTGAAGGATCTGTACGCCTACGTTCTCCGCGTAGCCTGTACCGGTGACGTTATTGATCACGCCGAGATTCTTGGTGCCGAAACGGTTGGCAGTGCTCAAGGTGATACGGAGATTGGCACCGGCGACGCAGTTCAATTGCACCTGGAACGGCTGGGGGCTGGTAAAGCTATTGTTGCCGGTAAAATCCGAGACCTTTACCGCAGAGAGCGTCACTACGGTGGGATCGATAGCTGCCGTGCAGGACGGAATGACGAAGTTGATGTTGGTTATCTTGAAAATTTCAACAGGCTTGGCGCCGCTTGTCATGTCGACATTCCACTGCGCGAGCTGTCCAGCCGGGATTGTCATTTGCTGCGTGGTGCCTTGCTGGCCTTGGGGGATGGGGCCAGTCACCACCAGTTGCAAAGCAGAGGCTACTCTGAAGGCAACCATTCCTGTCGGTACCGACGCATTGTTCGGATAGCCTGACAAGGGGGAGGATGTATCCGGATGCAGAATCCGGAAGGACAGCCACGAAAGATTGGTTGGAAACAGGGTGTCGTCGCTGCCAACGGGCGCGCCATAGCTGCTGGCGACGCCATTGTTGGTGGTGCCCGTGCAGGTGAGGGTGGGATAGCTTGCAGGAGTGGCTTGTGACGACTTCCACAGGATGGTGCCTATGGCAGTGCCGGTGCTTGACAGCGTAATTTGGCCACCAGGTGGCGTGAATGTCACCGTGCCGGGACTGTTGGTGTTGGTGCAATTGGCGTGGGCACGGCCAGACACAGCCAGCGCAATCATGGTCAGCAGAAGTACCGCCAACCGCGCATAACCGGCGCGATGCCGTGGATGTGTCTGGACGGCAGCGGTTGCCATTTGTCGTCCGACTTCACGGCAGGATGCGTGTTGCAGGAGCAACGTGCTGACGGTTGCATTGTCGGTCATGCTCCACCCTCCTTCTGCGGCTGTGCTGCGGTATTGTCCGCGACGCACGTGGCCTGGATCTGTTGATACGCTGTCGCAACCTTGCCGGGCTTGGGCAGCGTGTACGGGAAGGCGCAAGCATGCGCTGCGCCTTGCTCATCATTCCACTGGACGTTGAGCCTGCCGCTCGGGCCGACACCGCGCAGCAGGCTCAGGCCACCTTGTCCGACCACACCCAGTGGTTCGTTCTTGGCGTCGAACACCTGCGCCCCGAACGGTGCCGGTTTGCCATCGGACATGCGGATGCGTGCGATCAGCGCGCGGCCGGTCTTGCTCTTGAAGTCCACCATCACTACTGCGCCAGCATAGGGCACCACCTGCGCGCTGGTGGCATCCAGTTGGACGCCCAGCGGCAGGCCTTGCGGGTCGATCTGGATAGTGTCGAGCTGATAGGGCGTGAGATAGGGCACCAGCGCATAGCCGGAGCGGTCCACGGCCAGACCCGGTGCATTGGTGAGGTGCGCGCCGGACGCGCCCGGTGCGTGCACGATGGCCACGGTATCGCCCATCGGCTGGCCGAAGGTGATGCCACCTTGGTGCGCAACCACCGCGCCGCTGGCGTTGAAGGATGCCTGCGAGTAGCCGCTGCCATGGCCGGCGCTGGCATTCAGCGTTGCATAAGGGCTGTTGTAGCCGGCATTCACGCTGAAGGCATTGCCGGTGCCGTCGCTGCCGTGTGAGGCAGTGGCACCGTAAGTGAGCTGGTTCCATTGGCCCAGGGAGCCGCTGAGTACAGCCTGTTCCTGCGCACCGGCGTTGTCGTCGTGGCTGGCATTGAACGAGAGGCTGGGTGCGTGCGAGGTTTCGCCCAGCGGCAGGCTGGCGTTGAAGAAAACCTGGTTGTCGTAGCCGCCGAACTCCGTGCGCCCGCGGCTGACCGACGCGCCAAAGGCCAAGCGGCGGAAATGGGTGTTGTAGCCAACCTGGAACTGGGTGTCGTTACCACTGCGGTTCCAGTAGTCGTTGACTGTGGCGTTGGCGTACAGCGAGCTGCCGTTTTGCCCCAGCTGCTGGCTGAGCGTCAGAGTGAAGCGGTTGCGTTGTTGCAGCAGGCCACGTGACGCATAGAGACCATTGCTGTTGTAGACAGTACCGTTCAGGGCCGCGATCTGGGCCGGCGTGAGCAGGCTTTGCACGGGCACGCCATCGATCGTCTGCACGTTGGACGGCAGATATTGCAGGGCGTTCAGGCCGCGGCGCGCGTAGCCGCGTGCTGACTCGGCATCGTTCAGGCTCAGGAAGCCACTGGTGGAATAGCGGTCGGCGGCAACGCTCAGCGAGGTATCAGTTTCCGGGATGATCTTGCTGTAAGTGATGCGGAAACTCTGGCCATTGTGTGTGCCGTAGCCGGGGATGTTTGCATGAGCCTGGGTGACGTCCAGCGCCAGTGCGCCGAAATTTGTATTGAACGCGCCGCCGACCAGCAGCGCGGCATAACCTTCGGAGCCTTGCACGCCCGCGTAGCCGGTGAAGCGGTTGCTGAAACCGTGCTGTGCCGACGCCTGGATCACGCGAGGTTTATCAAGCAGGGCATTGTCGCGCAGCTGACCTGCAGCGATGTCGAAGCGGGTGACGCCCGGGCGCATGAGCTGCGCCACCGAGGCATAAGGTACCTTGGAGCTGTGCTGGCGGCCGTCGGCTTCGGTCACGGTCACGTCCAGGTCGCCGCCGTAGCCGGTGGGATACAGGTCGTTGATGACAAACGAGCCAGGCGCCACGGTGGTCTGGTAGATCTGCACGCCGTTCTGGGACACCGTGACCTTGGCGTTGGTATAGGCGACGCCGCGCACCACTGGTGCGTAGCCGCGCAAAGACTGCGGCAGCATGCGGTCGTCGGTGGCCAGTTGCATGCCGCGCAGGCCGTAGCTGTCGAACACGGAGCCGTCGGTATAGCTGTCGCCCACGTTCAGCACGGCGCGCAACTTGGGCAGTGCGCGCTGCACGTAGGTATCGATGTTCTGCCAGTGGCGCTGCCCCGGGCGGCCGGCAACACCCGATTGCCAGGTGAGGGTGCTGTCCTGCCGCAGCTGCCAAAGACCGATGTTCAGGCCGGCGCGCAGGCCGAGGTACGTGCTGGTCTGGTTCTGCCCGCCACTGGTAGTGCGGTAGCTGTCGAAGTTGTAGTTGAGCAGGAGCGCCGGCACGCCCGCATTCCATGACGTCGGGTCGACCCAGCCACGGGGCCTCAGGTTCATGTACGCCTGCGGCACGCTGGCATCCAGGCGCAGATCGGATATGTCGACGGACAGGCTGGCGCCCGGAATCAGGCGATCGAGAGTCACGCAGGCGGTGGCTGTTTGCAGTTGTGCGGCGGCGGCCACAGCAGACGCAGACTTGGCGGGCGCCAGCCCGATGCGGTCGAGCAGGCTGGTGCTGACGCATGGCAGGGCACTGGCATCGGGTGACGGTGCGGCGAAACGCACGTCCATGCGGCCTATCCAGTTCCTGTCGAGATAGACGTCCAGGTTGTAGACACCTGGCAGCACCGGGTTGCCGTGCTCGAAGCGAGCAAGGTCGGTGGTATTGCCGCCATTGCCTGCCAGCATGCTGCGGTCGAAATCGGCGAAGCCACTGCTGGCGTTGGCATCAGCAGTTGCACCTTCGGCAGCTGGTGAGGCCGTCGCCGCCCAGGTCGGGTTGATCGCGGCAAGCGCCACGCCACAGGCCACCGCAAGCGCAGCGCGGCGCAATGGCGAATGGCTGGAGAGTGCGCGCCGTGGTTTCATTACGGTGCCACGATCCCTTTGTGGGTATCTGCCGCGCCGTAGTCGTTGATGGTGTTGAACACCACTGGTGTACCGGCGGACGGCGCTTGCGCGAGACCTTTCAGGGGCAGGCGCAGGTCGCCAAACGGCGTGACCATGCCATTGTTTTCAGCGCCCGGCTTGCTGTCGGCGCCGAGCGAAAGATTGCTGATCGTGACGTAATACGGCGTGGGGTTGTGCACTTCCAGCGCCGCGCCTTGGCCGGCGGCAGCCTTGAAAGTCAGCTTGTCGGGTGCCTTCAGCGCATCGTCCGGCAGGTTGGCCGGGCGGTAGAACAGTTTCAGCCGCGAGCGGATCGCGAACTGCAGATAGTTTCGGCCAGAGTACTGAGGGCCGGTGGGCTTGGGCGGGATTTCCAGCACGTTCAACCAGAACAGCGACTCGCGGTCGGCCGGCAATGGCTGGGAACCCTGCGTGTAGAGGATCCGCAGGCTCTGGTCCTTGTGCTGCTCCATGCGGAACAGCGGCGGAGTGATCAGAAAGGGCGTGCTGACGCTGTCCGGTGTCGAGCTGGGATTGCCGGTGTCGATCCACGCCTCGACCAGTGCAGGATGATCGCCCTCGTTGGACAGGCGCACGGTGATCTCGCCCTGCTGGGCGGGAAACACTACGCGGGTGCCGCCGACGACGACGCTGGCGTGGACTGCTGGTATCGCCAGAGACAAAGCGAGCACCGTCGTGCGAAGTGCACGGATCAGGATGTTCATGGGTATCTCTTGCACGGGAGTCGGATTGCAGCGACTGCCGCATTCGCTCGAATGCGGCAGTCGGAGCGCGTTTGCCTTAGTTGTAGGTCAGCGTGTAGCTCACCGAGGCGGTCACCGTGCCAGCGGTGATGGCTGTGGCCGTCGGCTGGTAGTACTGGGCTTTGTAGCCCAGGGTTGCTGTGCCGGTGCCGCTGATGACTGCATTGACCGGATTGGAGTTCGTGCTCAGATTGAGAGCGGTACCCGACGAATCGGTCATCTGAACGTTTACGTTGGAGGTGCCGCTCGTGTTCGTGATGGTCCCGGCATGTGCCGAGTCGATGGAGCTACCGGAAAACGCCGCGCCGACCACGACACCCGACGGCGTCGTCGGGCAGCCGGTCAGGACCAGCGAAAACGGTGTCAGGCCAGCCACGGAGCCTGATGCGGTGAAGGCCGAGGACTGCACGTCGGGCAGCGTGACCGCCACGACACCGCTGGTTGCGTTGCTTACGGAACAGGTTGAATTCAAAACCTTGCCGTTGAAGGTGATGGTGCCGTCAGCCGCACGAGCAGTCTGCGGAGCGAGAGCTGCGATGCCGAAACCGGCGATCAGCGCAGCGGAGAAAAGAGTCTTGTTCATGCGTATTTCCTTTCAGATGTTGGGTAACTAACTGGTTCGACGCGCTGGTGGACAAAATGTGGTCGCACTACTGACCACCCCGACTTCAGCCTGCGCGTGGCTGGTCGTTGGGGAATCAGCAAAGTGCGTGCCAAGCCGTGTTTGAAAACGATTTCCAGGCCCCTGGACTGCCTTCAAGGAGGGTTGCGTTGTTTGGAGCCCCGGCACAGACAAGGTTTTTGTAGTCCCTCCCTGACAAATTATGGCATTGAAAAGTGCGAACCACGTCACCTTATTTACGGCTCTTTCACGCGAGCTCAACGTCAGGATGTGACGCAAGCCGCAAAAATTGGTCTAAATGTCAAGTCAGCTTGACACGGATTGGATATGGCTTTTACTCTGCGGATTGTCAAGGTTGCTTGACATATCGGATAGAGAACGCCATGCACAAGATTCCCTTGTTTCGTCGAGTGCTTTTGCCATTGCTGACCCTCGCGCTGGTGTCATGTAGCGGGGCAGCACTGGCCCACGAAGCTGCAACGAGCAGCATCGTCGGTACGCTGAAAGTGGAGCGCCACGGCGACCACGGCGGCCCGGTGATCCTGATTCCGGGTCTGCAGGGCGGGCCGTGGGTATGGCGGCAGACCATCGCCGCGCTGGAAAAGAATCACGTGGTGTATGCGGTGACGCTGGCCGGCTTCGATGGCATGCCGGCTCCGGCCGATGGCGGCAATCTGTTCGATCGCGCGGATGCGTCACTGCTGCAGCTGATCGAGCGGCAACAGATCGCCAGGCCCGTGCTGGTCGGCCACAGCCTCGGCGGCACGCTGGCGCTGCGCTTTGCCGGCGAACATGCGGGGCTGATTTCCGGTGTCGCCGCGGTGGATGGGCTGCCGATCTTTCCCGGCATGGACCGGATCAGTGCCGAACAGCGACTGGCGATGGCGGGGCAGATGCGCGAAAAGATGGCGGCCATCACACCCGAGCAGTTCCAGGCGCAGGCGCTGGGCTACATGCAGAACATCGGCGTGATCGATCCGCAGCTCGCGGTGCGCTACGCGCCGATGAGTGCGCGCAGCGACATCAGGGCCAGTGCCGAATACATGGCCGAGGATCTGGCATCCGATGTGCGTCCGGGCTTGAAGAACGCGAACGTGCCGATCCTGGAAATCTCGCCGTACAACGCGCCGGACTTCAGCCACCCGCCGATGGTGATCAACGAAGCGCAGAAGACCGCGTACTACCAGAGCCTGCTGGCCAACGCGCCGAACGCGAAGGTGGTATCGATCTCGCCGTCGCGGCATTTCGTGATGCTCGACCAGCCGGCGAAGTTCCAACAGGCGCTGGACAACTTCCTGAAGTCGCTCTGAGGACGCCCGAATGCTGCGCTTTACTGAAAAGCGTTATCAAACCCGCGTGATCTTGACGATGTCGCTGTATGTCGCCGTGATGCTGCTGGCATGGCCGCTGGCGCGCAGCACTACCAGCCTGCCGCTCAAGATCCTGCCGGCCTTGTTGCCGGTACTGCCGATGCTCTATGTGATCGGATTGATGGTGCGGCGTGTGCGGCACAGCGACGAATTGCAGCAGCGTACGCATCTGATCGCGCTCGGTGCATCTACGGTAGCCGTTGGTGTAGCCAGTCTGGTCGGTGGTTTTCTGGCGGCGTCGGGGGTCGTGCACCTGGACGGTTCAATTCTGGTCTGGGTATTCCCGATGATGCTGATCAGCTACTACATCGCGCAGTGGTGGGTTGCGCGTCACTATGGCAACGACCTGTCATGCGATGGCGACGATGCCGGCATACCACTGCGCTGGCGCCTGCTGATCCTTGCCGCGTTGATGGGCCTGGTGGCCTGGTTTGCGTACCGTCGGCACGATGCGTTGGATATCGGCATGGTGATAGGTATGGGTGCGAGCGGCGCACTCATTGCGCTGGTTCGAGGTTTCATCTATTGGCGTCGACGTCATGCGCAGCCTGATCGGTAACGTGATGGCAGCTGTGCCCGCTTCTACCGGATCGAAAGGAGGCCGCCATGCGCAACGTCCATAGGCGCTATCTGCGCGAATTCATCCCGGCGATATCCGCCTATGTGCTGCTGATCCTGCTCTACGGCATATTGATGCCGAGAACGGAAAGCATGCTGTGGCGGGTCGTGCTGGCGGTGTTGCCGCTGCTGCCGATCGTGCTGGTGATCCGCGCGATCGTGCGCGTCATCCGCGATCAGGACGAGCTGGAGCGCCGTATCGATCTGGAGGCGATCGCGATCGCCGCGATGTCGACCGGCTTCGGCTATTTCAGCTTCGGTTTTCTGCTGAATGCGGGCATCGGCCTGAAGATCGCGCCGGCCGACGTCGCGATCTGGGTGATGCCATGTCTGTTCGGGACATTCGGCGTGGCCAAGCTGCTGGTCGCGAGGCGCTATCGCAGTCATGAATAACCACGTGCGCGAGCTGCGCGGCGAACGGGCCTGGTCGCAGGCCGATCTGGCCGAGCGGCTGGACGTGTCGCGACAGACCGTCAACGCCATCGAGACCGGCAAATATGATCCGAGCTTGCCGCTGGCCTTCAAGATAGCCCGTCTTTTCGGGCAAACGATCGAAACCATTTTTGAACCTGGGGAATGACCCGTGAGCATGAAACCCGGAAAGCGCATGGGCGTGATCGTCGCTGTTGTCGTAGCGATCATCTCGGCCAATCGCGTCGCCCATCATCGTGAAAAGAACCATCTGCCATCCGCACCAGCGGTGGCGTCGACGACCTCGCCGGCGGCTGCAGCAGCACCGGCGGCGACCTGGAAGCTCGGGATCCTGACCCTGACCGCATGCGAGCTTTCCCAGCCGAACAGCGGGCTCAGTACGGCAGCCTGGTGCGCCGATTTCCCGGTGCCGGAAAACCGCGCCGATCCGCACAGCCGCACGATCAGGCTGAAGCTGGCGGTGCTGCGCTCGAGCGCGCAGGTGGCCAGCCCGGACATGCTGGCGTTCCTCGCCGGCGGCCCCGGTCAGGCAGCGACCGACTCGGCGGGCCTGGTGGCGTCCGTGCTGAAGCCGCTGCTGGCGCATCGCCACGTCGTGTTGCTGGACCAGCGCGGCACCGGCGGTTCGAATGCGCTCGGCTGCAAGGAATCCGCCGAGGCGGTGACGCCTGCCGACGACAGCACGTTCGACGCCGACAAGTTGCGCGTCGCCGCCGCCGACTGCCTGCGGCAGCTGGCCGGCCGCGCCGACCCGCGCTACTACACCACCACGATCGCCGCGCAGGACCTGGAAGACGTGCGCAAGGCGCTCGGCTCGCCGGCGCTCGACCTGGTCGGCGTGTCGTACGGCACGCGGATGGCGCAACAGTACCTGCGGCGTTTCCCGGATGCCGTGCGCAGCGTGGTGCTGGACAGCGCGGTGCCGAATCCGCTGGCGCTGGGCGAGGATTTCGCGCGCAACCTGGACGATGCGCTGAAGGCGCAGTTCGCCCGCTGCACCGCCGAGCCGGCCTGCAAGAAGCAGTTCGGCGACCCGGACCAGACCCTGTACCAGCTGCGCGATGCGCTGCGGGCGAATCCGCACCAGGTCAGCTTCCGCGACCCGCAGAACTACCAGACGGTGAAGCGGATGCTGGACGAGGACTCGCTGGCCAGCGTGGTGCGCATGTTCGCGTACACGCCGGCCACCGCCGCGCTGCTGCCGTTGTCGATCGACGCCGCCGCGCACGGCGACGTCGGCCCGCTGCTGGGCCAGGCCAAGCTGCTGTCCGGCGAATTGTCCGAGCTGATGGGTAGCGGCATGCAGTACTCGGTGATCTGCAGCGAGGACGCCGACCTGCTCACGGCGCGACCGCAGGACGCACACACCATCCTGGGCACGCGCATGGTCGACGCGCTGAAAGCGGTCTGCACGGTATGGCCGAAGGGCGCGCGCCCGGCCGATTTCCATCAGCCGCTGAAGACGGACAAGCCCGTGCTGCTGCTGGCCGGCCAGTACGATCCGGTGACTCCGCCGCGCTATGCCGGGGAAGTCGCCAAAGGCCTGCCGAACGCGCGCGTGCTGACCCTCAAGGGTCAGGCGCACAGTGTCATGGCGACCGGCTGCACGCCGCAGCTTATCCAGCATTTCGTCGAGAGGCTCGATCCGAAGACGCTGGATGCGAGCTGCCTGGACCGGCTGCAACCGACGCCGATCTTCATCGACTTCAACGGAGCCACGCCATGATCGAAGTAAGGGACCTGCACAAGGCCTTCGGCGCGGTGAAGGCCGTCGACGGCGTCAGCTTCGCCGCCCGCGACGGCGAGATCACCGGCCTGCTCGGCCCCAACGGCGCCGGCAAGACCACCACCTTGCGCATGCTCTACACGCTGATGACGCCCGATCGCGGCCAGGTGCTGGTCGACGGCATCGATGCGGCCATCGATCCGCTCGGCGTGCGCCGCCAGCTCGGCGTGCTGCCGGATGCGCGCGGCCTGTACAAGCGGCTCAGCGCGCGCGAAAACATCGACTACTTCGGGCGCCTGCACGGCCTGCCGGAAGACCTGCTGGCGGTCCGCCGCGAGGCGCTGGTCAAGGCGCTGGAGATGGGCGACATCGCCGACCGGCGCACCGAGGGCTTCTCGCAGGGGCAGCGGGTGAAGACCGCGATTGCCCGCGCGCTGGTGCACGATCCGCGCAACGTGATTCTCGACGAGCCGACCAACGGCCTCGACGTGATGGCCACGCGCGCCTTGCGCCAGTTCATGCTGCGGCTGAAGGGCGAAGGCCGCTGCGTGCTGTTTTCCAGCCACATCATGCAGGAGGTGGGTGCCTTGTGCGACCGCATCGTGGTGATCGCACACGGCCGCGTGGTGGCCGATGAAACGCCGGACGCGCTGCGCGCGCAGACCGGCGAGGACAACCTGGAGGATGCCTTCGTGAAGATCATCGGCAGTGAAGAGGGTCTCGCCGCATGAACGTGACCGGGAAAGTCCGCCGCGGCAGCGCGCTCATCACCGTCTTCGTGAAAGAGGTGAAGGAAAACCTGCGCGACCGCCGTACCCTGATGAGCGCTTTCCTCACCGGTCCGTTGCTGGGGCCGTTGCTGTTCGTGATGCTGATCAACTTCACCCTCAACCGCGAACTGGAGAAGGCCGAGAAGCCGCTGCCGGTGCCGGTGATCGGCGCCGAGTTCGCACCGAACCTGCTCGACGCGCTGAAAGCCGGCGGCGTGGTGCCGGGTGCGGCGGTGGCCGACCCCGAGCAGACCGTGCGCAAGCAGGACGCCGACGTGGTGCTGCGCATCGCCGCCGACTACGGCAAGGCCTGGCGCAAGGGCGAGCCGGTGCAGGTCGAATTGTTCTACGACTCCTCGCAACGCGACGCCAATACCCCGGTGGAGCGGGTGACCAAGCTGGTCGAAGGTTACGCGCGGCAGCAGGGCGCGATGCGCCTGGTCGCGCGCGGCATGTCGCCGGGCACGGCGTGGCCGCTGCAGGTGGCCAGGCGCGACCAGGCCACGCCGCAGTCGCGCGCGGTGCTGCTGTTCGCGATGCTGCCGTACTTCTTCGTGATCACCATCTTCATGGGCGGCATGTACCTGGCGATCGACCTCACCGCCGGCGAGCGCGAGCGGCAGTCGCTGGAACCGCTGTTCGCCAACCCGGTGCCGCGCTGGCAGATCCTGTGCGGCAAGCTGGCGGCGATCTGCGCGTTCTCCGCCGCCAGCCTGCTGATCACCCTGCTGGCGTTCGCCGTGGTCGGGCGATTCATTCCTGCTGCGAAGATCGGCATGGAGCTGGATCTTGGCCTGCATTTCGCGACGCATGTGGTGCTGCTGATGTTGCCGTTGGTGCTGCTGCTGGCCGCGCTGCAGTCGATGGTGGCGGCATTTGCCAAGAGCTATCGCGAGGCGCAGACCTATATCTCGTTGTTGATGCTGGTGCCACTGATCCCCAGCGCCGCGCTGTCGTTCCTGCCGATCAGGGCGCAGCCCTGGATGTATGCGGTGCCGTTGCTGGGGCAGAACCTGGGCATCATGCAACTGCTGCGCGGCGACGGGGTCAGTGGCGTACAGCTTGGCTGGTGCCTGGCAGGCAGCACGCTGGCAGCCTTGCTCGCCGTGCTGGTGACGGTTCAGTTGTACCGCTCCGAGAAGCTGGCGATTTCCAGCTGATCCGCACGGATCCATGCACGGGAGGCACTGCCCGCCACTCTGCCGCCATGTTGTGAAGCAGGAGCCGGCGGGCAGTGCCCGCCCTACCGTTCAACCCGGTGGCGCGGTCAGTTCGCGGGCGTTGAGGTAGCCGTGGTGGTGGCGATCGAGCTTGTGGAACTGCCGCCGCAGGTTCTCCTCATATGCCTTCAGCGTGATCGGTCGGCCGCGGCCGCCAGGCAGTTCGCTGGCTTCCAGAATACCGTCACGGTTGAGATCCATGTTCTCGAAGCCGCGGCTCATGTAAGCGACATATTCGGCGATGCTCACCTTGCCGTCGCCATTTCTGTCGAACCGCTTGAGGTAATCGGCGCGGGAATCCTGCGCATGGGCCGCCGAGGCCATGAACAGCAGGGTCAGTGCCAGCGCGATGCGGCCCTTGCCCATCTTCAGCGGCTGCCGCCGTGGATGCCGATGAACTGCAGGAACTCCGCGCGGGTGCGTGCGTCGTCGCGGAACGTGCCGAGCATCTGGCTGGTGACCATCGACACGCCGCGCTTGTGCACGCCGCGGGTGGTCATGCACTCGTGGCTGGCGTCGATCACCACCGCCACGCCGGCCGGCTGCAGGGTCTCCTGGATGCACTGGGCGATCTGCGCGGTGAGCTTCTCCTGCACCTGGAAGCGGCGCGCGAAGCCATCCACCACGCGGGCCAGCTTGCTGATGCCGACCACGCGATTGGTCGGCAGGTAGCCGACGTGGGCGCGGCCGATGATCGGCGCCATGTGGTGCTCGCAGTGGCTCTCGAACTCGATGTCGCGCAGCACCACCATCTCGTCGTAGCCGTTCACCTCCTTGAAGGTGCGGCGCAGGTAGTCGCCCGGATCGGATTCGTAGCCGGCGAACCAGTCGCGGTATGCCTTGACCACCCGCTTGGGCGTATCCAGCAGGCCCTCGCGCGCCGGGTCTTCGCCGGCCCAGCGCAGCAGGATGCGCACGGCTTCCTCGGCCTGCTCCTGGCTGACGTCGTTCGGATGGGGCTGGTCGCTCATGCGGATGCCTTTGGGGTTACGGGTCGGGTCAGTTTAGCGGCAGCGTCAAGCCCGCGCAGGCGCGGGCATGGTGGGACGCTCAGACTTCCGGGTCGTCGTTCTCGTCCGGCATGGGCACGTCGTCACCCAGCAACTGCTGGGTGACTTCGCCGGGCGTGGTTTCCACGCCGCGCAGTTTGCGTTCGATCGCACGGGTGCGCACGCCTGTCGCGTCGATCTGGTTGCTGGCCTGGTCGAGATTCTTCTTGACCTTGTCCAGCACTGCGCCGAACTTGCCGAACTCGGTCTTGACCGCGCCGAGCAGCTGCCATACCTCGCTGCTGCGTTTTTCGATCGCCAACGTGCGGAAGCCGGCCTTGAGGCTAGTCAGGATCGCTGCCAGCGTGGTCGGCCCGGCGACCGTGATGTGGTGGTCGCGCTGTAGCGACTCGAACAGGCCCGGCCGCCGCAGCACCTCGGCGAACAAACCCTCGGTGGGCAGGAACAGGATGGCGAAGTCCACCGTGTGCGGCGGTGCCACGTACTTGCTGCGGATGCGCTTGGCCTCGTCGCGTACGCGCCGCTCCAGTGCGTTGGCGGCGTCCGCGGCGGCTGCGGTGTTGGCGTTTTCCTGAGCCTCCTGCAGGCGCTGGTAGTCCTCGAGCGGGAACTTGGCGTCGATCGGTAACCACAGCGCGGCACCATCGACGCCGTTGGGCATGTGGATGGCGTATTCAACCCGTGCGTCGGAGTTGGGCACCACGGCCACGTTGACTGCGTACTGGTCGGGCGTCAGGAGCTGTTCGAGCAGCGCTCCGAGCTGGGTTTCACCCAGTACACCGCGCGTCTTCACGTTACCGAGCACGCGCTTCAGGTCACCCACGCCGGTGGCCAGGCTCTGCATTTCGCCAAGGCCGCGTTGCACCGCTTCGAGCCGCTCGGAAACCAGCTTGAAAGACTCGCCCAGGCGGGTTTCGAGGGTGGCATGCAGCTTCTCGTCGACGGTGGCGCGCATCTGCTCGAGTTTGGCCGCGTTGTCCTGCTGGATGGCGCCGAGCTTGGCCTCCAGCGTGGCGCGCACTTCGCCCATGCGTTTCTCGTGCTCGGCGCTGAGCGCGGCGAAGCGCTGTTGCTGCTGCTCGCCGAAATGGTTGAGCGCGAGCGTGGTTTCCGCGCGGCTCTTGCGCGCGTCCTCGGTGAGCTGCTGTGCCAGCGTCTGCAGGCCCTGGCTGGTGCCGTCGGTGAGCGCGGCAAGGCGCTGGCCGAAGCCGTCGATGCGCTCGGCCTGCTGCTGCGACATGCCGTTGAGCTGTTCGCCGAGGTGGCCACGGAAGCGGTCGAAGCCTTGCTGCAGTTCCTCGCGGCCGGCGCGCTGCTCCTCGCGCAGCGTGCGTTCGACGCGCGCGCTGTCGTCCTTCAGCGCGTCCAGCTTCGCGCCCAGGCCGGGGTCGCCGCGGCCGCGCAGCAGTACCGCGACCTGCAGCAGCAACACCAGCGCGGCGAGGATGACGAGGACAATCAGCAGGATGTCGTTGAGCGGCATGGAACGTTTTCCGGGGTCGGTGCATCCAGTGTACGTCGAGCCGTCTCATCGGCTGCGCCCGGATTTCACGTTGCCGCCGCCAGGGCGGTGCCATCATGGGCCGATCCGTCGGCCTGGGAGAGCATCATGGAACATGTTCACGACTACCTGATCATCGGCGCCGGCATGGCCGCCGATGCGGCGGCCAAGGCGATCCGCGAGGTCGACGCCGCGGCGAACGTCGGCATCGTCGGCGCCGAGGCGCAGCCGCCATACCAGCGGCCGCCGCTGTCCAAGGCGTTGTGGAAAGGCGACAAGTCGGTGGCCGACATCGACCTGGCCACCGCGCAAAGCGGCGCGACGCTGCATTCGGGCCGGCGCATCGAGTCGCTGGACCGGGTGGCGCGCACGGCGCGCGACGACCACGGCGACAGCTACCGTTATCGCCGCCTGCTGCTGGCCACCGGGGCCACCCCGCGACGGCTGCCGTTCGAGGGCGGCGAGCGCATCATCCATTTCCGCACGCTGGACGATTACCAGGCCTTGCGGCGCTACGCCCAGCCCGGCGCCTTCATCGCGGTGATCGGCGGCGGCTTCATCGGCAGCGAGCTGGCGGCGTCGTTGAGCAGCGTGGGTTGCAAGGTGACGATGCTGTTTCCCGGGCCGGCGATCGGTGCCGGGCGTTATCCGGACGGGCTGACAAGCTACCTCGACGACTACTACCGCAGCCGCGGCGTGGACGTGCGCAGTGGCATCAAGGTGATCGGCGGCAGCAAGACCGACGGCGGCGTGGAACTGGAACTGTCCGACGGCGAGGTGTTGCGGGTGGAAGCGGTGGTGGCCGGTCTCGGCGTGACCCCGAACACCGCGCTGGCCGAACAGGCCGGCCTCGCCGTCGACGACGGCATCGTGGTCGACGCCCGCCTGCGCAGCAGCGACGCGGACATCTGGGCCGCCGGCGACGTGGCCAACTTCCACAGCCCGGCACTGGACCGGCGCCTGCGCGTGGAGCACGAGGACGCGGCGGTCAGCATGGGCCGTCACGCCGGCCGCGCGATGGCCGGCGTCGAGGAGGCGTATACCGCGCTGCCGTTCTTCTATTCCGACCTGTTCGACCTCGGCTACGAAGCGGTCGGCCTGCTGGATACCCGACTGGACGTGGTGGAGGACTGGCGCGAGCCGAACCGCGAGGGCGTGGTGTATTACCTCGAGGCCGGCCGCGTGCGCGGCGTGCTGTTGTGGAACACGTGGGACCAGGTGGATGCCGCGCGCGAGCTGATCGCGCAGGCCGGGCCATTCGACGCGGCGTCGCTGCGCGGGCGGCTGCCGCGCAAGGCGTAACAACCACGGCCACAAACGAGGCTGGAGGGCGCGAACCACCCGGCAGTCTCGTAGGGCGGACACTGTCCGCCGGCTCTGGTTTTTGCGCACGTAGGTAGAGCGGCGGGCAGTGCCCGCCCTACGCAGCTCCGGCGGGTTCAATCCACCCGGCAGAACACCGCTTTCAGGTAGCGCCCTTCCGGTACGTCGGTGCGGAACGGGTGGTCGGCGCCGGCGCCGCGCACTTCCAGCACCTGGATCTCGCGGCCGGCGTTGAGCGCCACCCGGCGCAGCATCTCCAGGAACTCGCCTTCGCCGACCAGGCCGGTGCACGAGCATACAGAATACAAAAATGGATCAATGGAAATTGATGCAATAATAAAGGCTGTATAGGCGACACAGAATGCAGGGAAATACTCATTGGGGAAATAAAAGAATGTCGAAATGATCCAGGTGCTTGCAATAAGATGTAGATCATTCCAATCAGGCGCGACCGTATATGTAACATTCAGACTGCGACCCAAGATAAGGAATTTCTCGCTGGATGAAATCGACGTGCCTGCACCTGAAGATTGTGCTGCCAAGATAAATGCACCAATCCCTAGTAGGAGTGTGAGAGCAGCCAGCACTGAACGATATAGAAGAGTTTTCTTTCGGATTAATAATGTTGCAGTTGAAAGAATAATTGGAAGAATTATCCAGAGAAATGGGAGGTTCATTGAATTTCCTCCCTATTTTTCCATCACCATGCGCGAGCCGACAAATGCCAGAACGATTTGAATTAAAGCGATCAATGCAGTGACCAACGCGGATCCCTCTAAGGGAGCATAAATTATCTGGAATCCCAATGAGAAGATCAATAAACTGACAAGGAACCGAAAAGTATCTTGCGAAGTCCCTGCCTGCAGCAAACCGATGATAAATAAAAAGAATCCTATGATGAGATATTGAGAAGATTCAGTAAAGTAAGATGTTAATTGCGGTGCAAAAGCGAAAGTGATCACCCCGACGAATACAACCATTAATATATCCAGGGCAATACGCGGTGGATTGGCTTGCCAGGTCA
>CAVPQF010000062.1:0-18146 GCA_963707225.1 uncultured Gammaproteobacteria bacterium | reverse complement strand
GCGAACGTGCGCGTGCGCCAGCAGCAGGACAAGGATTACCGCTGGTCGTGGTCGTACCTGAGCACGCAGGAGCAGGCGGCGATCGCCCGCGTGGCGGCGGCGTTCGATGCGAAAAGCAATGCCCCGCTGGCCGCCACGCTCACGGTGAACGGCAAGACCGAACAGGCGCCGGACCAGCGCGTGTGGAGCCGCGCGCTCAGCGTGGCCGAGCTCGGCGCCGGCGTCAGCGTGCAGCCGACCAGCGACGCGGCGATCTTCGCCACGCTCGACGTGGCCGGCATCCCGCAGCAGGCACCGCCGGCCGACGCCAGCCAGATCGACGTGCGGCGCAGCTACTTCACCACCGACGGCAAGCCGTGGAGCGGCAGCGAGCTGAAGGAAGGCGACACGCTGATCGTCGAACTGAACATCGAGGCGCGCATGAACGTCCCCGACGCCCTGGTCACCGATCTGCTGCCGGGCGGCCTGGAGGTGGAGAACCTCAACCTCGGCGGCGCGCAGTCGTGGTCCGGCGTGGTGATCGACGGCATCGATCTGGACGAGCATGCTGCCGCCGCGCAGATCCTGCACGAGGAATACCGCGACGACCGCTACGCCGCCGCGCTGAACCTCAGCCGCGGCGACAAGGCCCGCGTGTTCTACCTGGTGCGCGCGGTGACGCCGGGCACGTACAGCGTGCCGCCGCCGCTGGTCGAGGACATGTATCGTCCCGCCGTGCGCGGCATCGGCAAGGTCGAGCCGGCGAAGATCACCGTGGTCGAACCGTAACCGCGCTTTGCGCCTCCCCCTGCCTGCATGGGGAGGCGGGGAGGGGGTCGCTTTTGACTTTCGCCACGACGCGAGGAAGAGCGACCCCGCCCCGGCCCTCCCCTGCGGCGCAGGGGAGGGAGCAAGGCAGCCTCGCCGCGACCGACCGACGCCATGATGATCTCAGCCACAGCGCCTTCTTCTGCCACGCGTCGCTCCCGCGCATGGCGCTGGCTGCGCGCCGTTCTCCTCGCCATCGCCGCCCTGCTGCTGTTCGCGATCGCTCTCGATCGCCTGTTCCCGTTGCACCTGCCCGCACCCGACACCGGCAGCACGGTGGTGCTGGCGCGCGACGGCACGCCGCTGCGCGCGTTCGCGGACAGCGACGGCGTGTGGCGCTACCCGACCACGGCGAAGCAGGTATCGCCGCTGTACCTCAAGGCGCTGCTGACCTACGAGGACCGCTGGTTCTACCGCCACCCCGGCGTGAATCCCTACGCGCTGCTGCGTGGTCTCGCCGGCGGCCTGCGCCACGGCCGCATCGTCTCGGGCGGTTCCACGCTGACCATGCAGGTGGCGCGGATCATCGAACCGATTCCGCACAGCTTCCGCGGCAAGCTCGTGCAGATCCTGCGCGCGCTGCAGCTGGAAGCGCATCTGGGCAAGGCGCAGATCCTCGACCTGTACCTCAACCATGCGCCGTTCGGCGGCCCGATCGAAGGCGTCGAGGCGGCCTCGTGGGCGTACCTGGGCAAGCCGGCCAGCCGGCTGTCGCACGCCGAGGCGGCGCTGCTAGCGGTACTGCCGCAGTCGCCCAGCCGGCTGCGGCCGGATCGTCATCCCGAGGCCGCGCGTACTGCGCGCGACAAGGTACTCAAGCGCATGCGCGACCTCGGCGGATGGAGCGCGGCCGACGTGCGCGATGCGGCGATCGAGCCGGTGGTGGCGCGTTCGCTGCGCGCGCCGTTGTCCGCGGCCCTGCTGGCCGAACGCCTGCACCGGCAACAGCCGCAGGCGCGGCGCATCGCCAGCACCATCGACGCGGACCTGCAGCGCGCCGCCGAGGATCGGGTCAGCGCGTATCTCGCGCGCCTGCCGGCACACACGTCGGCGGCGCTGCTGGTGGTCGACAACGCCACGCTGGAAGCGCGCATCTACGTCGGCACCAGCGACTTCGCCGATCCGCAGCGGCATGGCTACATCGACATGGTGAGCGCGCCGCGCTCGCCCGGCTCGACGCTGAAGCCGTTCCTGTACGGCCTGGCGCTGGACGACGGCCTGATCCACTCGCAGAGCCTGCTGGTCGACGCGCCGCAGGACTTCGGCGGCTACAAGCCGGGCAATTTCGACGAGGCGTTCTCCGGCCCGGTCAGCGCCGCCGAGGCACTGCAGCGCTCGCTCAACGTACCGGCGGTGGATGTGCTGGACCGGGTCGGGCCGAACCGCTTCGTGGCGCGGCTGGCCAACGGCGGCGTCGACCTCGGCCTGCCGGCCGGTGCGCAACCGAACCTGTCGATCATCCTCGGTGGCGCGTCCACCCGGCTGGAAAACCTGGTCGGCGCGTACACCGCGTTCGCCAACGGCGGCATCGCCGGCACGCCGCGCTACACCACGGAACAGCCCGCGCGGGCGCGCCGGCTGCTGTCGCCCGGCGCGGCGTGGATCATCCGCGACATCCTCGCCAGCAACCCGGCCGACGTCGAAGGCGGGCCGCTCGCCGGCGCGATCAACCGGCACGCCACGGTGGCGTGGAAGACCGGCACCAGCTACGGCTACCGCGATGCGTGGTCGATCGGCGTCACCGACCGCTGGACGGTCGGCGTGTGGATCGGCCGCCCGGACGGCACGCCCTCGCCCGGCCAGTACGGCGCGGTCACCGCCTTGCCGCTGCTGTTCCAGATCGTCGACATGCTGCCCTCGCGCGGCGGCCACGCGCGTGCGCAACCGGCCAGCGTGAAGTCGGTCGAAATCTGCTGGCCGCTCGGCGGCGCGATCGCCGCCACCGATCCCGCGCTGTGTCGCCAGCGCCGCACTGCCTGGGTGCTCGACGACGCGCTGCCGCCCACGTTTGCCGAACGCGACCTCGGCGCGTGGTCGTCCGGCCTGCTCACCCTGCGTGTGAATGCCAAAGGCCAGCGCTTGAGCGGCGCCTGTCACGCCAGCCACGAGCAAACGATCCAGCTGGCGCGCTGGCCGGCGCTGGCCACGCCGTGGCTGAGCGTGGACGACCGCGCCCGTTCCGCGCTGCCGCCGCTCGCGCCCGGCTGTGCCGCGGACTCGCTCGACCGCGCCACGCCGATCCGTATCGCCGGCCTGGCCAGCGACGTCACCCTGCGGCGGGCACCGAACAGCGAACATCCGCTGCGCGTCACGCTGCACGCGCTGGGCACGCAGAGCACCGTGCAATGGCTGCTCAACGGCCGCCTGCAAGGCAGCAGCGACGCCGATGCCGCGATCGCGATCAGCCTGCCGCAGGCCGGCGACTACCGGATCACCGCGCTCGCCCGCGACGGCGCCTTCGCCACCCTCGCGCTGCGCGTGGTGGGGCCGTCGTCCTGATACCTGCCGTTCGGCCCTTAAGAAAGAACTAAGCGGCGGCTTCCAGAATGGCGGCATGCATGATGCCGACCACCAGCGACACCTTCCCGCGGGGACATCCGGTCTGCGCACGGCCTGGGTCGTCGCCGTCACGTTGATCGTGTCGGCTTGCGCCAGCTATGCGCCGTTGCCGCTGGGACGGGGCGAAGGCGCGGCCGGCGTGGCGCAACTCGTCGCGCCCACCGCCAACATGCCGCTGCCGTCGCTGGCGACGCATCGCTTCGACCCCACCGACGGACTGGACGTGACCGAGACGGCGATGCTGGCGGTGGCGAACAGCCCGGCATTGAAGCTCAAGCGCGACGAGCTGGGCGTGGCCCGCGCGCAGGCGTTCGCGGCCGGGCTGCTGCCCGATCCGCAACTGAGCCTGGGCGAGGATTTCCCGACCCACTCCGGCGGCGGCTTGAGCACGGCGTTCAACCTCGGCCTCAGCGAAGACGTCGGCGCCCTGCTGACGCGCTCCTCGCGGCGGGCGGCGGCGCGCAGCCAGGCCGGGCAGGTGAACCTTGACCTGCTGTGGGCGGAGTGGCAGACCGTGGCGCAGGCGCGGCTGCTGTTCGACCAGGTGCTGAACCTGCGCGCGCAGCAGGCGCGGCTGGCCAGCGAGCAGGCGGCGCTGGAGCAAGTCACGCCCCGCATTCATGCCGCGCTGGCCGCAGGCAACCTCACCTACGACAGCGCCAGCGCCGGCCTCAACGCCGCCGCGGACGTGCGCAAGCAGCGAGCCGACAACGCGGTCGCCCTGCACCAGGCCGACAGCGACCTGCACGTGCTGCTCGGGCTGGCGCCGACGGCGCCGCTGGAGCTGGTCGGCACACCGTACCGGGTCGCGCCCACCCCGGCGCAGTTGCAGCAGGCGCTGGCCGAGCTGCCGCGCCGGCGACCGGACCTGCTGGCGCTGCAGGCAGGCTATCAATCGCAGGAAGCCAAACTGCGCGGCGCGGTGCTGGCGCAGTTTCCCGCGCTGAACGTCGGCTTCAACAGCGCGCGCGACACCAGCGCCATCTACACCCACGGTTTCAGCGTCGGCATCACGCTGCCGCTGTTCGACCGCAACCGCGGCAACATCGCGATCGAACGGGCGACCCGGCAGCAGTTGCAGGACGACTACGCGTCGCGCGTGCTGACCACGCGCGGCGACATGCAGCGGCTCGCCGCCGATCTCGCCACGCTGGATCGGCAACGCGATGCGTTGACCGCCCACGCAAGGCAACTGGCCGATGCACGCCACGCCGCGGAGCAGTCGTGGCGGCAAGGATTGCTGGACTGGCCGACCTGGCTGGCGATGCGCAGCCAGTCGCTCGCCGCCGACCTCGACCTGCTCGCCGTGCAACAGCAGCAGGCCAGCCAGTCGATCGCGCTGGAAGCCCTGCTCGGCAACACCGGGCTTGCCGATGCCGCTCCTCCCGTTCCCGCACAGGCACCCATGCCATGAACCGATCGCTGCTCCTGCCGCTGTTGTGCCTGCTGCTGGCCGCGTGCAGCCACGGCGCCGCCGATGACGAAGAAGCGGCCGCGGCCAAGGGCCAGGTCGCGGTGACCACCGCCACACCGGTGCAGCGGACCTTCCACGACACCGTCGAGGCGTGGGGCAGCGCGGCAGGCGATCCGCAGCATGCGCGCGCGATCAGCCTCGCGCATGGCGGCCAGGTCGTGGCTCTGCAGGTGACGGCCGGGCAGGGTGTGCGGCGCGGACAGCCGCTGCTGACGGTCGCTCCCGATCCGGCCGCGCGCAGCGCGTACCGGCAGGCGCAGAGTGCGCTGGAGCTGGCTCGCGGCGAACTCCAGCGTACCGAACAGCTGGCGGCGCAACGACTGGCCACGCAGTCGCAACTGGCGACCGCGCGCAAGGCGTTGGCCGACGCGCAGGCCACGCTGGCGGCGCAGCGCGCGCTCGGCGGCGGCAGCGCGCAGGAAACCGTCGGCGCGCCGGCCGATGGCGTGGTCAACGCACTCGGCGTGGGTCTGGGCGAGCGCTTCGCCGCGAACGCGCCGTTGCTGGGTTTCACCCCGGTGCACGCGCTGGTCGCGCAGCTCGGCGTGCAGCCGGAAGACGGCGCGAAGCTGCATGCCGGCATGCCGGTGCAGTTGCGCAGCGTGTATGGCGACCAGGCCGCTTTCGTGGGCACGTTGCGCATGATCGGCCAGTCGATCGACCCGCAGACCCATCTGCTCGGCGCGCAAGTCGAACTGCCGGCCGAGGCCGGCGCCGCGCTGGTCGCCGGCGCGGCGCTGGAGGCGCAGATCCGCACGGCCGATTTCAGCGCGTGGGCGGTACCGCGTGCGGCGGTGCTGCACGACGAACACGGCGATTACCTGTTCGAGCTTGAGCACGGCCACGCCAAACGCATCGACGTGACGCTGCGCAGCCCGCAGGGCGATCCCGTCGGCGTGCAGGGTCCGCTCGATGCGCAGGCGAAGGTGATCGTGCTCGGCGCCTACGAACTGGCCGACGGCGATGCGGTGCTGGAGTCCGCCCGGTGAGCGTCACCGCATGGATGCAGCGGCATCGGCGTTCGCTGCTGTTCCTCGCCCTGATGCTGGCGATCGGCGGCATCGCCAGTGCGCTGCTGATGCCGGTGGCGCTGTTTCCCAACGTGGCGTTTCCGCGCGTGCAGGTGTCGCTGGATGCGGGCGACCGCCCGGCCGAGCAGATGGCGATCGAGGTGACCACGCCGGTGGAGGAGGCGATCCGCCGCGTGCGCGGCGTGCGCGACGTGCGCTCCACCACCAGCCGCGGCAGCGCCGAGGTGGCGGTGACGTTCGACTGGGGCGCGGACATGGCCGCGGCGCTGCAGGAAGTGAATGCGGCGGCCGGGCAGATCCTGCCGCAGCTGCCGGCCGGCACCCAGCTGAGCACGCGGCGGATGGACCCCAGCACGTTCCCGGTGCTGGCCTACAGCCTGCGTTCGCACATGCAGTCGCCGAGCGCGCTGCACGACCTGGCCGAGTACCAGCTGCGTCCGCTGCTGAGCGGCATCGGCGGCGTCGCGCGGGTCGAGGTGCAGGGCGGCGAGGTGGCCGAGTTCCACGCCGACGTCGATCCCGGCAAGCTGCGCGCGCTGCAGCTGAGCCTGGCCGACGTGGCCGCGGCGGTCGGCCGTGCGGCGACGATCCAGGCGATGGGCCGTGTCGCCGATCACTACAAGCTGTATCTGCTGCTGGCCGACAACCAGCCGAAGACGCTCGCCGCGTTGCGCGGCATCGTGCTGCGCGCCGGCCCCGGCGGCGCGGTGCGGCTGGGCGACGTGGCCGCGCTCAGCCTCGACCACGTGCCGCAGTGGATCCGCGTCAACGCCGATGGCCAGGACGCCGTGCTGCTGCAGGTCTACCAGCAGCCCGACGGCAACAGCGTGCAGATCGCCAGGGAAGTGAAGCAGCGGCTGGCCGACTACGCGCCGCAGATGCCGGCCGGTGTGCGCATCGCCAACTGGTACGACCAGACCCAGCTGGTGACCGGCGCGGCGGCCAGCGTGCGCGACGCGATCCTGATCGGCGTGCTGCTGGCCGGGCTGGTGCTGTTCGTGTTCCTGCGCAACACGCGGGTGATCCTGGTCGCATTGATCGTGGTGCCGGCGGTGCTGGCGATCACCGTGCTGCTGCTGTCGGTGCTCGGCATGAGCTTCAACATGATGACGCTGGGCGGCATGGCCGCGGCGGTCGGCCTGATCATCGACGACGTGATCGTGATGCTCGAGCACATCATGCGCCGGCTCCATCCGGACGAAGGCGAAGGCGAATTGCATGAACGCATCGCCGCCGCGGCGTGGGAGTTCACCCGCCCGCTGACCGGCTCCAGTGCCGCCACCGTGGTGATCTTTCTGCCGCTGGCGTTCCTGTCCGGGGTCACCGGCGCGTTCTTCAAGGCGCTGTCGCTGACCATGGCCAGCGCGCTGGTCATTTCGTACCTGCTGACCTGGATCGCGGTGCCGCTGCTGGCCGAGCGCTTCCTCGACGAGCGTCATCGCGCCGAACATCCGCCGGGCCGTTTCACCCGGCGCATGATGCAGGGTTACCAGAACATCCTGCAGCGCTGGCTGCGGCGACCGTTGCGGGTGCTGCTGCTGGTCGTGCCGTTGATCCTGGTCGGCGCGCTGGCGTATGCCCGCGTCGGCACCGGTTTCATGCCGCAGATGGACGAAGGCGGTTTCATCCTCGACTACCTGTCGCCACCCGGCACCTCGCTGCAGGAAACCGATCGGCTGCTGCGCCAGGTCGAGGCGATCATCCGCGCCAACCCCTATGTCGATACCTACTCGCGGCGCACCGGCCTGCAGCTCGGCGGCGGCCTCACCGAGGCGAACCAGGGCGACTTCTTCGTGCGCCTGAAAAGCGGCTCGCGCCCGGATACCGAGGCGGTGATGGGCCAGGTGCGCGGCGAGGTCGAGAAGAATGTACCGGGGCTGGACATCGAACTGTCGCAGCTGATGGAGGACCTGATCGGCGACCTGGTGGCGGTGCCGCAGCCGATCGAGATCCAGCTGTACGGCGACGACCCGGGGCAGCTTTCCGCCACCGCCGGCAAGGTCGCCGCGGCGGTCGGCAGGATCGGCGGGGTGGTCGGCGTGCGCAACGGCATCAACCCGGCCGGCGATGCGCTGACCGTGCAGGTCGATCCGGCCAGGGCCGCGCTGGAAGGTCTCGATCCGGCCAGCGTCGCCGACCAGGTGGCCGCGGCGATCGACGGCACCGTGGCCGCGCAACTCCCCGCCGACGGCAAGATGGTGGGCGTGCGCGTGCGCCTGCCGGCCGCGACGCATCAGCGGCTGGAACAGGTTGCCGCCTTGCCGATCCGCGCCGGCGACGGCCACCTGCTGCCGTTGTCGCGGGTGGCCACGCTGCAACAGGTGCAGGGCCAGCCGCAGATCACCCGCGACAACCTGAAACGGATGGTCGCGGTGACCGGGCGCATCAGCGGGCGCAGCCTCGGCGCCACCATCGCCGACGTCAAGCGCGCGCTGGCCCAGCCGGGATTGCTGCCCAAGGGCATGTACTACCAGCTCGGCGGCCTGTACCAGCAACAGCAGCAGGCGTTTCGCGGGCTGACCATCGTGATGCTGGCGGCGATCGCGCTGGTGTTCGCCCTGCTGCTGTTCCTGTACGAGAGTTTCCGCGTGGCGCTGGTGATCCTGGCGATGCCGTTGCTGGCGATCCCGGCGGTGTTCGCCGGGCTGTGGCTGACCGGCATCGAGCTCAACATCTCGGCGATGATGGGCATGACGATGATCGTCGGCATCGTCACCGAAGTGGCGATCTTCTACTTCTCCGAACTCGAACAGGCCGCCGTCGGCATGCCGCTGCACGAGGCGTTGCATGAGGCCGGACGGCACCGCACGCGGCCGATCCTGATGTCCACGCTGGCCGCGATGCTCACCTTGCTGCCGTTGGCGCTGGCGCTCGGCGGAGGCTCGCAGATGCAGCAGCCGCTGGCGGTGGCGATCATCTCCGGCCTGCTGGTGCAGGTACCGCTGGTGCTGCTGCTGATGCCGGTGCTGTACGCGCTGCTGCGCCGCCGCGATGCGCAAGAACCGGCCGGCTAAGGCGCGCATAAGCGATCGCGCACATGCTGGCCGCCGTCCCTCTTCATCCAAGGTGCCGACCATGCCACGACCGATCCGCAAGCTGCTGCCCGCTGCGCTGTTGGCGCTGGTGATTCTCCCGCAAGCGGCGCCGGCCGCCACGCCGGCGCCGGCCCCACGCTTGCTGTCGCGACTGGCGCTGGGCGGCCCGGGCGGCTGGGACTATCTCGCCTTCGACCCCGGCACCCGCCATCTTTTCATCAGCCGCGGCGACCGCGTGCTGGTGATCGACGTCGATGCCGGCAAGCAGGTCGGCACGATCGCCGGTACGGCGGGCGTGCACGGCATCGCGCTGGCCGATGACCTGCAGCGCGGTTTCGTCAGCGACGGCAGGAGCGCCTCGGTGACCGTGTTCGACCTGGCGTCGCTGAAGACCGTGGCGACGATTACCGGCACCGGCCAGAACCCCGATGCGATCCTGTACGACGGCGCCTCGCACCACGTGCTGACCTTCAACGGCCGCAGCGCCAGCGTCAGCGTGATCGACCCGGCGAAGAACGCGGTGATCGGCAGCATCGCGCTGCCGGGCAAGCCGGAGTTCGCGGTGGCCGACGGCGCCGGCCATGTCTACGTCAACATCGAGGACAAGTCCGAGCTGGTCCAGCTCGATTCGCTCCACGGCGAGCTGCTGCAGGCGTGGCCGCTGGCGCCGTGCGCATCGCCGAGCGGGCTGGCCCTCGACAACCCGCACCATCGGCTGTTCGCGGTGTGCGACAACCGCACGATGGCCGTGCTCGACGCGCTCGACGGCCATCACGTGGCCGACGTGCCGATCGGCGAGGGCCCGGACGGCGTGGTGTTCGATCCGGCCGAGGCGATGATCTACAGCGCCAACGGCGGGAGCGGCACGCTCACCGTGGTGCACGAGGACGATCCGGACCACTACCGCGTGACCGCGACCGTTCCCACCCAGGCCAGCGCGCGCACGCTCGCGCTCGATCCGAAGCTGCACCGCCTGTATCTCTCCGCGGCGCGGCTGGGCACCGCGCGGCAGGCCAACGGCCGCCGCACGATCGAGCCGGGCAGCTTCGCCGTCCTCACCGTCGGGCGGCCTTGAGCCGCTCTCAGGATTCCAGCGGGGATTCCTGCGGGATGGCCACGCGCACGCGCAGGCCGCTGCCGTACGGCGAGTCGAGCAGTTCGATCGTGGCGTCGTGCAGCTGCGCCGCGCGCTGCACGATCGACAGGCCCAGCCCGTAGCCGTCGCCGCGGCTGCCGGCTTCGCGGTGGAAGCGGGCGAACACGCTGGCGCGGCGTTCGGCCGGGATGCCCGGACCATCGTCGATGACGTCGATCAGCGCGGCGTGTTCGCCCTGTTCGATCGACAGTTGCACCTGGCCGCCGGCCGGGACGTGGCGCAGCGCGTTCTCGAGCAGGTTGCGCAGCAGGGCCGCGAGGGCGGCCTCGTAACCCTGCACGGACACCTGCGGCGTCAGCCGCGCAAAGCTCAGCTCCACGCCGCTGTCGGCGATCACCGGCGACAGCTCCTCGATCACGCCCATCGCCACGCCCACCAGGTCGATGCGGCTGCGCTGGCTCGACGCCGCTCCCGCTTCCAGCCGGGCCAGCGCCAGCAGCTGTTCGATCCGCCGCGCCAGCCCGGCGATGCCGTGCTGGGCACTGACCAGGCCGGTCTTCAGTTCGGCCGGATCGCTGGTGGCCATCGCGCTTTCGAGATTGATCATGGCGCTGGCCAGCGGCGTGCGCAGCTCGTGCGCGACGTCGGCGCTGAATCGGCGCTCGCGTTCCAGCGCATCCTCCAGCCGCGCCAGCTGGCCGTTCAGCGCGGCCAGTACCGGCTGCAATTCCAGCGGCGCCGCGGGCAACTGCACCGGTTCATGGCTGCCCGGCTTGCGGGCCGAGAGGGCGCGGGTCAGCGCTTCGAGCGGGCGCAAGCCGCGCCTGACCGCCCAGCCCACCAGCAGCGCCAGAAACGGCAGGCCGACCAGCAGCGGCAGGCTGTGTTCCAGCCACACCGCATGCATGATGTCGTGGCGACTGTCGTAACGTTCGCCGGTGCGGATCACCACGCCGTCGGCCAGGTCGCGCAGGGTGAATACGCGCCAGCGGTAGTCGCCCTGCTGCAGGTCCTGGAAGTCCGCATCGCCTGCTGCCGGTGGCGGCAGGGCGCCGAGATTCGCGGTGGCCAGCAGCGTGCGCCCGGTACGATCGAATACCTGGAAGCCGACCTCGGACTCGTAGGTGTTCCGCTGACGCCTCGGCGGACCGGCGTGGCTGGCTTCGATCGGCACCAGCGTGTCCGTGTCGTCGCGTCCCTGCAGCGCCTGCATGTCGGCGTGCTTGATCAGCACCTGCAGCGTGCGCGCCGATTGCGCCAGCCGCCCGTCGGACAGCTCGTCCACTTCGGTGATGGTGCGATGAAAGCTGAGCACGCCCAGCGGCAGCAGCACCGCCAGCAGCACCACGATGATCAGCAGGCGCAGCCTGCCGTGCAGGCTGACCGGCTTCAGCGGGCTCGCCAACTTCATCGGGGCTCCCGCGGAATCATGTAGCCGAAGCCGCGCACGGTCTGGATGGTGTCGAAGCTCAGCTTGCGGCGCAGCGTGTGCACCAGCACTTCCAGCGCGCTGCTGCCGACCATGTTGTCGAGGCCGTACAGCGAATTTTCCAGGCTCTCGCGGCGCACCAGCTTGCCGGCGCGCTCCATCAGGATCTGCAGCAGGGCGAATTCGCGCTTGGTCAATTCGACCCGCTCGCCGCGGAAGTTCACCTCGGACGTGCCCAGGTCGAGGCTCAACGCACCCGCGTCGATGCGGTTGGCCGCCAGGCCCTGTGCGCGCCGGGTCAGCGAGCGGATGCGCGCGCCCAGTTCCTCCAGGTGAAAGGGTTTGGCCAGGTAGTCGTCGGCGCCGGCGTCGAGGCCGCGCACGCGGTCGTCCAGCGCATCGCGCGCGGTCATCACCAGCACCGGGGTCCTGACGTTCAGGCGGCGCGCCTCGACCAGCACGTCGAGCCCGTCCCTGCCGGGCAGGCCGAGATCGAGCAGGACCAGGTCGGCGGTCTGGTCGCGCAGCGCGAGGAGCGCCTCGCGGCCGTCGCGCAGCCAGCTGACGGTATAGGCGAGGCGCTCCAGCGCGCGCCGGATCGCCGCACCGAGCTGGGGATCGTCCTCGACCAGGATGATGTGCACGGACAGGCTCCTTCGATCGCGGGGACCGCGGGGCGGCGCGACTTGCGCAGATTATCCGTGCATCCGCTGACGAAGTGCTTAGACCCGGGGGCCGCCCTTGCGCTGTGCGTTTGCCGACCGGTCGGGCCGGCCTATAGCATCGAACGAAGCGGCGTGGGGCCATTCGGGTGATCGCAATGATCGCCCGCGCCGGGGTACGCGCAGGCGTTTCATCCGCCGAGGCGCGCAAACGCTCATGAAGTGCCGGGGTGTCCGCCGGTTGCCGGAGACACCGACAATCTTTCGACCGAGAGCTAGTGACTGATGCCTGACAAGGCCCTGCCAAGCGCCATTCATCTGCCTTCCGTTCGTGGCCGGCGCCGCGGTGTTCCTGCTGCATGGCCGTGGCCGCGGCCACAACCTGGCGGCGTGGCTGATGACCGGCACGGCGCTGCTCGGCCTGCTGCTTTCGCTCTGGCTGTATCCGGCGATGGCCGCCGGCAAGGTGCTGCGCCAGGTGATCCCGTGGGTGCCGGGACTGGGGCTGGACCTGGTGTTCCGCGTCGACGGCTTCGGCTGGCTGTTCATGCTGCTGATCTGCGGCATCGGCACGCTGGTGGGCCTGTACGCCCGCTACTACATGTCGCCGGACGATCCGCTGGCGCGCTTCTTCGCGCTGCTGCTGGCGTTCATGGGGTCGATGCTGGGCATCGTGATGTCCGGCAACGTGATCCAGCTGGTGTTCTTCTGGGAGATGACCAGCCTGTTTTCGTTCCTGCTGATCGGCTACTGGCATAACGGCGCGTCGGCGCGCGACGGCACGCGGATGGCTTTGATCGTCACCTCCGGCGGCGGCCTGTGTCTGTTCGCCGGCGTGCTGCTGCTGGGGCACGTGGTGGGCAGCTACGACCTCGACGCGATCCTCGCCGCGGGCGATGTGGTGCGCGCGCATGCGCTGTACACGCCAACGCTGCTGCTGATCCTGCTCGGCGCGTTCACCAAGAGCGCGCAGTTCCCTTCCACTTCTGGCTGCCGCAGGCGATGTCGGCGCCGACGCCGGTATCGGCCTACCTGCATTCGGCCACGATGGTGAAGGCCGGCGTGTTCCTGCTGGTGCGCTTCTGGCCGGTGCTGGGCGGCACCGAGCAGTGGTTCTGGATCGGCGGCGGCGTGGGCCTGGTGACGCTGATCCTGGGCGCGTACTCGGCGATGTTCGAGCAGGACCTGAAAGGCGTGCTGGCCTATTCGACGATCAGCCACCTGGGCCTGATCACCATGCTGGTCGGCCTGGGCAGCGCGCTCGGCGTGGTTGCCGCGATCTTCCACATCGTCAACCACGCCACCTTCAAGGCCTCGCTGTTCATGGCGGCCGGCATCGTCGACCACGAGACCGGCACGCGCGACCTGCGCAAGCTCGGCGGGCTGCGCCGCTTCATGCCGGGCACCGCGACGCTGGCGCTGATCGCCGGGGCGGCGATGGCCGGCGTGCCTCTGCTGAACGGGTTCCTGTCGAAGGAGATGTTCTTCGCCGAGACGCTGGCCGCCCGCCAGGGTCCGTTGCTCGACATGATTTCGGTGGCGATCGCGGTGGCCGCCAGCGCGTTCGGCGTGACCTATTCGATCCGCTTCGTGCGTGGCGTGTTCTTCGGCCGCGTGCCCGCCAGCTTGCCGCGCGAACCGCACGAGCCGCCGCTGTGGATGCGTTTCCCGATCGGTTTCCTGGCGCTGGCCTGCCTGCTGGTGGGCATGCTGCCGGCGCAGGTGATCGGCCCGTCGCTGCGCGCGGCGGCAAGCTCGGTGCTGGGCGCCGGCCAGCTGCCGGATTACAGCCGGGCGGTATGGCATGGCGTGACCACGCCGTTGCTGATGAGCATCTTCGCGTTCGTGGCGGGCTGCCAGCTGTACGTGCGCTGCGTGGCTATTTTGCCGGGCGCGGGGTGGCGCCGCTGACCGGGCCGCTCAGCGGCAAGCGCATCTTCGAACGCGCACTGGCGGTGTTCGCCGCGGACATCCTGCGGTGGATCGAGCGCCGCTACCCGAGCCGGCGGCTGCAGTCGCAGCTGCTGTGGATCGTGCTGCTGGCGCTGCTGGCCGGCGGCCTGGCCGCGACCAGCGTGCCGTTCGGCTTCCATCCGTGCTGGTCCAGCGTCGACCCGGCGTTCGCGCTGCTGTGGCTCCTCGGCGCGGCCTGCGCGGCCTGCGCGATCGGCGCGGCGAGCCAGGCCAAGTTCCATCGCCTCGCCGCGCTGGTGCCTACCGGCGGCGCGGAGCTGGTGTCGTGCGTGAGCTTCGTGTGGCTGTCGGCGCCGGACCTGGCGGCGACCCAGCTGCTGGTGGAGGTGGTCACCACGATCCTGATCCTGCTAGCGCGGGCACGACCTGCCGGGTGGCGGCTTCGTCGCCGGCATCACCGTGGCGGTGGCGTTGATCCTCTTGTACATGGCGCGCGGCGCGCGCTGGGTGGAAGCGCATCTGCGCGTGCTGCCGGTGCGCTGGATCGGCGCGGGCCTGTTGCTGGCGGTGTCGACGTGGTTGGCGTCGCTGGCGTTTGGCCGTCCGTTCCTCACCTCGTATTTCCGCTACGCGGAGCTGCCCGTGCTGGGCGAGCTGCCGCTGGCCTCGGCGGTGCTGTTCGACCTTGGCGTGTTCAGCGTGGTGGTCGGCGCTACCACGCTGCTGCTGATCGCGCTTTGACGCACCAGTCGCTGCGCCGCCCGCGCCAGGTGCCCGCGACCGAGACGGGAGGGCAGGGCCGATGGAACTGGTCCTGGCCGCCGCGATCGGCATTCTCGCCGCCTCCGGCGTGTGGCTGCTGCTGCGCCCGCGCACCTTCCAGGTGATCATCGCGCTGACCCTGATCTCGTACGCGGTGAATCTCTTCATCTTCTCGATCGGCGGCCTGCGCACCGGAGCCGACCCGGTGCTGCGCTGCTGCTGATCTGGCTGCTGCTGAACCAGAGCGTCGCGCCCGGCACGGTCCTGCTTGGTGCGCTGCTGGGTGTCGCGCTGGCGAAGGTGTTTGGCCTGCTGCGGCCGCCGAAGGCGCGCGTGCGCAACTATCCGCTGCTCGGCCTGCTGTTCGTGCGCGTCGTCCTCGACATCGTGCGCTCGAACATCGCCGTGGCGCGGATCATCCTGCGCCGCGACAGCCGCATGCAGTCCGGCTTCGTGGCGATCCCGCTGACCCTGACCGACCACCACGGCCTCGCCGTGTTGGCGTGCATCATCACCTCGACGCCGGGCACGATCTGGGTCATCTACGACTCCAATGCGGACGTCCTGCTGATCCACGTGCTGGACCTGGTCGACGAGGCGAGCTGGATCGACTCGATCAAGCAGCGCTACGAGCACCCCCTGCTGGAGATCTTCCAATGAGCCACAGCCTGCCCGTTGCCGCCATCGTCCTCGCGCAGATCCTGCTGCTGCTGGCGATGAGCTTCTCGATCATCCACATGGTGCGCGGGCCGCGCGCGCGGGACCGCGTGCTGGCGCTGGATGCGCTGTACGTCAACGAGATGATCCTGCTGCTGACCATCGGCATCCGCAGCGGCAGCCTGCTCTACGTCGAGGCAGGCCCGATCATCGCGCTGCTCGGCTTCGCCGGTACAAGCGCATGCACGCGCCCACCCTGGGCACCACCCTCGGCACGTTCTTCGTGCTGGCTGCCTCGATCACCTGCTTCTCGGTGCTGCACGGCCGCCCGATCTTCTACGAGATCCTGATCGGCGTGTTCCTCACCCTGACCACGCCGATCACCCTGATGCTGTTGGTGCGCGCCGCGCTGTACCGCGACCGCGAGCAAGGCTCGGCCGACGTGCCGCAGGCGTCGCCGCACGAGTGACGCGGCATCAACCCTTGTTGTTGCCGCGCAGCCTGGGCGCGATCGGCGAACCGGCTTCGATCGCGGCGATCACCGTGGTGGTGTCCTGGCCGAGCACGGGCGCGGCAAACGGCGCGGGGCCCGGGGTGCGGCCGAAGCGGATCGACTGGGCGACGCCGCGGTAGCGACCGACCACCGGATGCTCGAAGGTGTCGATGATGCCCTGCGCCTGCACCTGCGGGTGGTCGAACATGTCCTCGATCCGGCGCGCGGCGGCGGATGGCACCTCGTCGCCAAACAGCGCTTCCCATTCCAGCGCGCTGCGCGCGGCCAGCGCCGCGTGCAGCTTCGGCAGGATCTCGGCGAAGTGCTGCGCGCGCTTGCGCACGCTGTCGTAGCGTGGATCGTCGGCCAGCGCATCGAGGCCGGTCTTCGCGCACAGCGCCTTCCAGAAGCGCGGTGTGTTGGCCGAGATGTAGATGTAGCCCGCGCGCGTGGGATGGATGCCGGTGACGCCGCCGGAGCGCATGTCGCGGCCGATGTCGAGCGACTCGCCTTCGGCCCAGATCATCCGCGCCGACTGCATGGTCAGCGCGCTGCGCAGCAGCGACACGCCGACGAACTGGCCCAGCCCGCTGCGCTCGCGCTCGTACAGCGCCGACGACACGCCGGCGGCCAGCAGCGCCGCAGCGTAGTAGTCGACCACCGAGCCGTAGATGATCTCCGGTGGGCCGCCGCGCTTGCCCTGCAGCGTGCACATGCCGGTCATGGTCTGCAGCACCTGGTCGTAGCCGGCCTTGTCCTTCAGCGGGCCGCTGTCGCCGTAGCCGGTGATCGCGCAGTAGACCAGCCGCGGGTTGATCGGCCTCAGCTGCTCGTGGCCGATGCGCAGGCGCTCGGGCACGCCGGGGCGGAAGTTGTGCACCAGCACGTCGGCGTCGCGCACCAGCTTGAGCAGGGCGGCGTGGTCGTCCGCGTGCTTGAGGTCGAGCACGATGCCGCGCTTGCTGCGGTTGACGCCGAGGAAGGCGCGGCTTTCGCCGGGCAGGGTGGACGGGTACTGGCGCAGGTTGTCGCCGTCGGGCGGCTCGATCTTGATCACGTCCGCACCCTGATCGGCCAGCAGCGAGCAGGCGTACGGCCCGGCGATGTAGGCGCTCAGGTCCAGCACGCGCACGCCGGCCAGCGGACCGTGGCGGGCGGCTTGCGACTCAGGCTGGGAGGTTTCCATGCGTGGCGTGTCCATGGGGATCGGCGTGTGTGCTGCGGGCCACTCTGCACCATGCCCTCGTGAAGAAACAGGCGAGGCGGCTATGTTCTGGCGCCACAAATTCTTGTGTGACGCTCGCCGCCCGGCGCAAGGGCCGTGTCATCCGCGCGGCTCCGGGGCGAGCGACAGCCAGCTTAGCCGCCAGCTGCCGTCGACGCGGCCGCCGGTGTCGAAGTACGGCGTGAGCAGCAGCGGTGCGCGATAGCCGGGGTCCAGCGCGATGCGCGGCACGCCGTCGGCCTGCGCGGGCTGCAGCGCCAGCCATCGCTCCGGCGGCGCGGCGGGCAGGCGCAGGGTTTCCTCGACCTTGAAGCCGTCGATCAGGCCGGTGGCATAGACCAGCGGGCCGCAGGTGACCGCGGCGTACTCGAGATGCAGAACTTCCTGGCGCACCTCGCTGCCGTCCGGCGCGCGCGATTCCTGCACGTTGCGGTTGACCGCGCGATGCAGCACGGGCCGCATCGGGAAGCTCGCCACCAGCTCGTCGCCGTCGTGCCATTCGCGGTCGAGCACGGCGTAGCTTCCCGGAACGAGCGCGACTCCGGCATCCTCGCCGTTGATCGCGAGCGTGGCGTCCGTGGCCCACGACGGGATGCGCAGCTTCAGCGCGAAGCGCATCGTCGGCGCACCGGCGACGTGCAGGCGGATGTCGTCGGGATACGGATAGGCAGTGTGCTGGGTGAGTCGCAGCTCGCCGCCGTCGTGGCGCATGAAGTGCGTCTCGCCTAGGCCGTAGAGGTTCACCGCGACGCTGCCGTCGGCGGCCTGGGTACAGGCGAGCGCGGGCAGTTCCTCCAGCGCCATCGCGCCGCTGGACTTGCAGCAGCGCCAGTAGGTGGTGTGCACGCGGCGGCCGTTCGGGAACACGTAGTAGCACCAGTCCTCGCCGTTGGGCGCCTGCGCGCCGAGCAGGTCGTTGCAGGCGGTGCGTTCGATCTCCTCGGCATAGCGCGCCTCGCCGCTGATCGCCAGCAGTTCGCGGTTCAACTGGATCCACGCCAG
>CAVPQF010000061.1:0-26133 GCA_963707225.1 uncultured Gammaproteobacteria bacterium | reverse complement strand
CTGCTGATCGGGCTGATCGGCATCTTCGCCACCACGCTGGCCTTCGTGCAGGCGCGCATCGCCGGCAGTGCGCGTGACGACAGCCTGTCCGAGTACGACCTGAAGCGGTTGCGCGAAGGCAAGGCTCCGCTGAAGCACGAACGCACGGAACGATGACGCGTTACCGGATGCTCCACGCCGCGTGATGCCGGCATCACGACCGCGTCACCCCGTCACGACCGCTGCACGCCGCAACCGTGACGCTCCACCTGCGTGATGGCGGATATCGTGCCGCCCGCCATCTTCCACCCGAATCAGGAGACCATGATGACTGCTACCGGCTTGATCATCTTTCTGCTCATCGGTGCGATCGCGGGCTGGCTGGCCGGCCTGATCGTGCGCGGTTTCGGTTTCGGCCTGCTCGGCAATATCGTGGTCGGCATCATCGGCGCCGTGCTTGCGGGCTGGCTGCTGCCGACGCTGGGCATCAGCTTCAGCCTCGGTGACCAACTTCGGTCATTACGTGGAACTGTTCGCGCAGTGGCACGGGGTGGAAGTGCATGGCCGCGACCGGCCGATGCCGAACGCCACCGCCGACGGCATCACCCTGATCAACTTCGGCATGGGCAGCCCGAACGCGGCCACCGTGATGGACCTTCTTGGTGCGATCGAGCCGCGTGCCGCGCTGTTCCTGGGCAAGTGCGGCGGGGTCAAGAAGAAGAACCAGCTCGGCGACCTGGTGCTGCCGATCGCCGCGATCCGCGGCGAAGGCACCAGCAACGACTACCTGCCGCCGGAGGTGCCGGCGCTGCCGGCGTTCCAGCTGCAGCGCGCGGTCTCCACCATGATCCGCGACCTCGGCCACGACTACTGGACCGGCACGGTGTACACCACCAACCGCCGCGTGTGGGAGCACGACGACGCCTTCAAGGACTACCTGCGGCGCACCCGCTGCATGGCGGTGGACATGGAGACGGCGACCATCTTCGCCGCCGGCTTCGCCAACCGCATTCCTTGCGGCGCGCTGCTGCTGGTGTCCGACCAGCCGATGATCCCGGAAGGCGTGAAGACCGAGGCCAGCGACCGCAACATCACCTCGCAGTTCGTCGAGGCGCACATCAGGATCGGCGTCGAGGCCCTCAAGTTGGTGCGCCGCAACGGCCGCAGCGTGAAGCACCTGCGCTTCGAGGAAGAGATCGAGACGGATTGAGTCCCGCATGCGAAAAGCCCCGCCGAAGCGGGGCTTTTCGCATCGTGGCGAGAGGCTCAGTAGCGCGGCACGCCGGGATCCACTTCGCGGGCCCACGCATCCATGCCGCCTTCCACGTTGTAGATGTTGCTGAAGCCGTGTGCGGCGAAGCGTTCGGCCATGGCGCGGCTGGACATGCCGTGGTGGCAGATGAAGGCCAGTGCGGTGTCCTTCGGCAGGTTGGTCAGGCTCTCGTAGCCTTCCTCTTCCAGCACCCGGGCCTGCGCCAGCGGTGCGGCCTGGGCGCGGCCGGCGGCGGGGCGCACGTCGATCAGGGTGATGTCGTCGGCGGCCAGCCGCTGTTTCAGCTGCTGCACGCTGAGCGATTTGATCTCGACGGCGCCGGGGAATTTCAGGCTCAGGCCTTCGCCCTGCACGGTGGAGACCCAGTCGATCACGATGCCCTTGGCGCGCTGGGCGCTGGCCGGGTCGAAATGCACTTCGAGGCCGTTCGCGTGGGCCACGATGTCGTGTTCGCCGGCCGGCGCCAGCTGGAAGCCGGCGCTGTGGTCGGGACCGATCTCCAGGTGCAGCGCCACGCCCTGCGCGTTCGCGGTGCCCTGGCGGATCGCCTCGGCGGCGGCGTCGGTGATGGTGATTTCCGGCGGGGTGCGGTCCGGTGCGGCGACCCCGAACAGCTGGTGCAGTTCGCCGCTGCCGTACATCTGGCGGATGATGTCGGCGCCGCCGACCAGTTCGCCTTCCACGTACAGCTGCGGGATGGTGGGCCATTCGCCGTAGGCCTTGATGCCCTCGCGGATCTCCGGGTCGTCCAGCACGTTGACCGTGTGGTACTCGGGCAGCAGCTCGTTCAGCGTATTGGTAGCCGCGGCGGAGAAGCCGCACATCGGCTGCTGGCGGTTGCCCTTCATGAACAGCACCACGCGGTGGTCCTTGAGCAGGGTTTCGATACGTTCGCGGGTGGCAGTGTCGAGGGACATGGGGAACTCCGGCAAGAAGGCTTCAATGATACGCCGTCCGATATGCGGGGGACTTGCCGGCCTCCAAGGCTGCCCCGCTCAGGCGGCCCGATGCAGTTCGCCCAGGTGGCGCCGGCGGGCGCCCAGCGGCGCCAGCGCCAGCACCGCGGCGGGCGAGGGCCAGACCAGCTCGCGGCTGGCGCGGCCCAGCGCGGTGGACTGCTCGCTCCAGTGGATCAGTTCCATCGCACCGGTGTGATCCTCGACCAGCGCGGTGCAGTGCTCGACCCAGTCGCCGTCGTTGAGATAGAGCACGCCGGCCAGCTCGCGCACGTGGCCGAAGTGGATGTGCCCGCAGATGTGGCCGTCGAAGCCGCGTTCGCGCGCGTCCGCGGCGACGCGTTGCTCGTACGCGCGGATGTACGCCAGCGCCCTGCCGATGTGCGACTTGAGGATGATCGACAGCGGCAGGTACGGCAGCTGCAGCCGTCGCCGCATCACATGCAGCCGGCGGTTGCTCCAGCAGACGAGGCGATGCATCGCCTCGCCGAACTGCAGCATCCAGCGGCGGCCGATCCGCTCGGGGTCGAACTCGTCGCCGTGGCTGACCCGGTAGCGGCGGCCATCGGCGCCCACGTGCACCGCATCCAGCGCGATCCGCACGCCGCCGAAGTTCTGCCCGTGCAGGCCGCGCATGGGCGCGTCGTGGTTGCCGGGGATGTAGACGACGTCGACGCCGCGGCGCGCCAGTTCCAGTATCTCGGCGATCACCGCGCTGTGTTCGGCATGCCACCAGCGGCGCCGGGACAGCGCCTCCAGGTCGACGATGTCGCCGACCAGGTAGAGCTTCTCGCAGCGCAGCTGGCGCAGGAAGTCGAGCAGGTAGGCTGCCTTGCAGTCCGGCGTGCCCAGATGCACGTCGGAGATGAAGGCGCTGCGGCAGTGCAGGCTGGTCATGGCCGGTCCCCGGTGGTTGCCCGGGGCGCCAGTTTGGAAGCACCACGTCACCGTGCGATGGCGGAGAGGTTGCAGCGCGGTTGCGGTCAGGAACGAAGTGCCGCGCGCACCGCCGGCTCGATCGCCTCCGCCCACAAGGCGTACTGCGCCGCGGAAGGGTGCAGGCCGTCGTCGGCGAGCAGCTCGGGATGCTGGCGCGAGATGCCGGTGATGTCGACGAAGCGGGCGCCGACGCGTTCGGTTTCCGCGCGGGCCAGCGCGTTGTAGGCGTCCAGCGCGGCGGCGATGCGCGCGCGGTCGCGGCCCTGTTCGCGGGCGAAGCGGGTGACGCCCCAGTCCGGGATCGACGCCACCACCACGCGTGCGGCACGGTCGCCGGCCAGCGCGATCACGCGCTCCAGCAGGCTGGCGAACTGTGCGCGGTAGTCGTCGGCCGGGCGGCCGCGGTACTGGTTGTTCACGCCGATCTGCAGCGTCACCAGGTCGTAGGGCGGCGGCAATGCCGCGGCGTCCATGCCTTGCGCCAGTTCGTCGGTGGTCCAGCCGGTGGCGGCAACGATCTGCGGCTCGTCGATCGGCGTGCCGCCGTGGCGCAGGCGCTGCGCCAGCACGACCGGCCAGCGCTCATGCGCCGCCACCGCCTCGCCGATGGTGTAGGAGTCGCCGAGGGCGAGCCAGGTCGGCACGGCGAGGCTCAGGCCACCGCGGCGGCGGACGGCGACTGCTCGCGCGCCATGCGCGCCAGCACCCGCTCGATCCGCACGAACACCTCGCGCAGTTGCACGGGCGGCGGCAGCAGGGTCAGCCGGAAGTGGCGGCTGCGCGGCACGTTGAAGCTGCTGCCGGGCACCACGAGGACGGATTCCTCCTCCAGCAGGCGCAGCGCGAAAGCCTCGTCGTCGAAGCTGGCGAGGCGGTCGGCACGCACCTGCGGGAACGCGTACAAGGCACCCTCCGGGGCCACCAGGTCCAGGTAGTCGCTGGCGGCGACGCCTTCCAGCACGATCCGGCGCGCCTCGTGCAGGCGCCCGCCGGGAGCGGTCAGCGCGCCGATCGTCGGCGCGTCCTGCAGCGCCGGCAGCACCGCCCATTGCGCGGTGACGTTCGCGCACAGGCGCAGCGCGGCCAGCAACTGCAGCGCATCGCGATAGGACGCGCTGCGCGCGGGATCGCCGGACAGGCTCATCCAGCCGACCCGGTAGCCGCAGGCGCGATGCACCTTGGACAGGCCGCCGAAGCTGAGGCAGGGCCACTCGCCGGCCACCTCGGCCAGCGGCTGGAAGCTGGCGCCGTCGTACAGGATCTCGTCGTAGATCTCGTCGGACAACAGCAGCAGGCGGTGCCTTGCCGCGATCGTCACCAGCCGTTCCAGCAGCGCGCGCGGGTAGACCGCGCCGGTGGGATTGTTCGGGTTGATCAGCACCAGGGCCCGGGTGCGCGGCGTGATCAGCGCCTCGATCTCGTCCGGATCGGGCAGGTGGCCGTGGCGGGCGAGGCAGCGGTAGTAGCGCGGCTGGCCGCCGTTGAGGATGGTGGCGGCACTCCACAGCGGGTAGTCCGGGCTCGGCAGCAACACTTCGTCGCCGGCCTGCAGCAGGGCGCGCAGCGACAGGTCGATCAGCTCGCTGACGCCGTTGCCGATGAAGATGCGCTCGGGCTCGACGCCGCGGGCGCCACGTGCGCGCTGTTGCGCGGTGATCGCCTCGCGGGCGAGTTCCAGGCCTTGTTCGTGGCCGTACGCCTCGCTCTCGTGCAGGTGGCCGGCGATCGCCTCGCGCAGGTGCGTCGGCGCCGCGAAGCCGTAGCGGCCGGGGTTGCCGATGTTGAGCTTGATGATGTCGAGGCCGGCAGCCTCCAGCTCGCGTGCGCGCCGGGTCAGCGCGCCGCGGATTTCGTAGCGCACGTCCGCCAGGTGCGCACTGGGTGTGATCGAGGCCAACGCCGGTGTCCTTGTGCAGGTTGAGGTCGACAGGCGGCCATGCCGCCGGCGGCTTGATCCTAGCAGCGTGGTGCAGTGCAGCGCGAGCAGCATTTGGGCCGGATCCCGGTTCATCGTCGGGCAATCTTCAGGCAAGGCATAATCAGCGGACCGTGCGCACCGACTTCCCTCATGAGTGATCCCGAAACGATCGAACGCCTGCGCCGCATCGGCTGGCGCGGTGATGTGCTGCCGGCCGCCGGTCTGCGCCTGGCGCGGGTGGTGGCCCAGCATCGCGCCGGCTATGAGCTGCACGACGGCGAAACCCTGTTCGGCGCGCAGCCGGACGGGCGCTTCCTCAAGCGCGGCATCGACCCGGCCGAGCGGCCGGTGGTCGGCGACTTCGTCGAGGTCGAGCCGGGCAAGCCGCCGCACATCGTCAACGTGCTGGCGCGGCGCACGGTGCTGTCGCGCGCGGCGGCCGGCGAGCGCTACGAGCGGCAGCTGATCGCCACCAACATCGACTACGTGCTGGTGCTGACCGGGCTGGACGGCGATTTCAACCCGGCGCGGATCGAGCGCTACCTGTCGCTGACCGAGGATTCCGGCGCGCAGCCGGTGGTGCTGCTGAGCAAGCTGGACACGCGCGAGGACGCCGCGGCGCAGATCGACGCCTTGCGCGCGCGGCTGCCCGCCGCGACGCCGATCCATGCACTGAACGGCAAGGACCCGGCCAGCGTGGCGCAGCTGGCGGCGTACCTGCAGCCGGGCGACAGCGCGGTGCTGGTCGGCTCTTCCGGCGCCGGCAAGTCGACCCTGACCAATACCCTGCTCGGCACGGCGACGATGGCCACCGCCGAAGTGCGCAGCCACGACAGCCGCGGCCGCCACACCACCACCCATCGCGCCCTGCTGCAACTGCCCAGCGGCGGCTGCCTGATCGACACGCCGGGGATGCGCGAGCTGAAGCTCACCGGCGAGGAAAACCTCGACCTGTTCGCCGACATCGAGGCGCTGGCCGAGCAATGCCGTTTCGCCGATTGCGGCCACGGCAGCGAGCCGGGCTGCGCGATACAGGTGGCGCTCGACAGCGGCGAGCTGGCGCCCGGGCGCTGGCGCAACTTCCTCAAGCTGCACGACGAGCGCGAGGAGCAGGCGGCGACGCTGGAAGCGCGCCTGCGCCGCCAGCGCGGCGGCCGGCCGATCGAGCGGCCGCATGGCCATCGCGGCCAGCGCGAGCGGGACTGAGCCGGCGCGCCCTGGCTTGCGCACGAGGCGCGCCAAAGCATCTAGTATCGCGGCTTCGTCGTAGCGGAGCGCAGGCATGCGTCGGTTGTCGTCGTCATCCACGTACTTCTACAAGCGCATCTTTCCGGTGCTGTGGTTCGGCTCCCTGCTGGCCTTCCTCGCGTTCGCGCTGTGGGGCAGGCTGCAGCCCGGGCTGTTCGATGGTGCGCCGCCGGACGCGACGTTCCTGCTGATGCCGCTGCTGATGGTCGGCATCGGCCTCCTGGTTTTCCGCAAGCTGGTGTTCGACCTGGTCGATGAGGTCGAGCTGGACGGCGACTGGCTGGTGGTGAAGAACCGCGGTGAGCGGGATCGCATCGCGCTGGCCGACGTGATGAACGTCAACGCCACCACGATGACCAATCCGCGCCGGGTCACCGTGATGCTGCGTACGCCATCGCGCTTCGGGCGCAGCTTCAGTTTCATGCCGGCCAGCCCGCGCGGTTTCCTGAGCGCGTTCAGGCCCGACCCGATCGCCACCGAACTGATCGAGCGCGTCGACGCCTTGCGCAGGGTGCCGCGGTGAATACGCCGGACGCCACCGTCGCGCCCGGGCTGCAGCGCTATGCCGCGCTCGACCAGCGCCTGCTGGCGGCGGTGCGCGGCATCCGCATCCTGCCCACGGTGGCGTGGCCGGCGTCGCTGGAAGGCCGCATGATCGAGGCCTACGACAGGGGCCGCTTCACCTTGCCGGAGGTGAGCTACACGCGGCCGGACCTGTCCGCGGCGCGCACCGAGCTGGCGGCGATCGAGGCGGCGGCAGCCAAGGGTGCCGAGATCGACCCGCTGGGCGACTACCTGCGCCGCACCGCCGAATCCTGGCGCATTGCCGCCGAGATGCTGGAATCGGTCGGCACGGCCGGCGTCACCGCGCCGTCGATCGCGCTGTATGGACGTCCGGACGACATGATCCCCGGCAGCCGGCGCAGCAACCTCGACGCGGCGCGTTACTTCGTCGAATTGTCCGACGAGCTGGGCGCGGACCTGCTGGCCGACGACAGCAGCGTGAACGTGCCGGCCGACGTGCTGCGCAGTGACCTGGCCGCCATCCTGGACGAATTCTTCGGCGCCGGCACGATCAACGTCGAGGTCGATCCCGAGCTGACCGCCAAGGCGGCCGCCGGCGCCACCCGCATCCGCCTGCGCGGCGGCGCCAGCTTCAGCGAATACGATCGCCACCAGCTGCTGGCGCACGAGGCGTTCGTGCATTCGCTGACCGCGCTGAACGGCCGCCGGCAACCGCTGCTGGCCTCGCTGGCGCGCACCTCGCCGCGGGTCACCGCGACCCAGGAAGGGCTGGCCGTGTTCGCCGAACTGATGTCCGGCGCGATCGACATCACCCGGCTCAAGCGCATCAGCCTGCGCATCCTGGCGATCGACATGGCGCTCGGCGGCGCCGATTTCGTCGAGGTCTACAAGTACTTCAGCGCCTGCGGGCAGAGCACGGCCGACAGCTTCCATTCGGCCCAGCGCGTGTTCCGCGGCGTGCCGCTGGGCGGCGGCGCGGCGTTCGCCAAGGACAACGTCTACCTGTCCGGCCTGCTCACCGTGCACACGTTCTTCCGCCTGGCGCTGAAGCAGCGGCGGATGGATCTGCTGCGCCACCTGTTCGCCGGCAAGCTGACCCTGCACGACGTGGTCGCGTTGCAGCCGCACTTCGAATCGGGCGCGATCCTGCCGCCGCGCTGGCTGCCGCCGTGGATGCAGCACGTGCATGGACTGGCCGGCAAGCTGGCGTTCTCGGTCTTCATCAACGGCATCCAGCTGAACCGGGTGCATGGCGACGAACTGCTGCAGAGCGTCTAGGAGCGCGGCGTAGCGCCGCAAGAGCGGGCCGGCGCCGGCCGCCCCGGTGCTAACATCACGGCAAGCCATCCGCCGCGGCGGATGGCTTCCCTTCACCGACAAAACTATCCAATGAGCCTCCCCGAAGAACTGCGCCTTGCGGCCCTCGAATACCATCGCCTGCCGCGCCCCGGCAAGATCAAGGTCACCCCGACCACCTCGCTGCTGACCCAGCGCGACCTGTCGCTGGCCTATTCGCCCGGCGTGGCCGCGGCCTGCGATGCAATCGTGGAGGACCCGACCACGGCCGCCGAGTACACCGCGCGCTCCAACCTGGTCGCGGTGATCACCAACGGCACCGCGGTGCTGGGCCTGGGCAACATCGGGCCGCTGGCGAGCAAGCCGGTGATGGAAGGCAAGGGCGTGCTGTTCAAGAAGTTCGCCGGTATCGATGTGTTCGACCTCGAGATCGACGAGAACGACCCGGACAAGCTGGTCGACATCATCGCCAGCCTGGAGCCCACCTTCGGCGGCATCAACCTGGAAGACATCAAGGCGCCGGAGTGCTTCATCGTCGAGCGCAAGTTGCGCGAGCGGATGAAGATCCCGGTGTTCCACGACGACCAGCACGGCACCTCGATCATCGTCGGCGCGGCGCTGGTCAACGCGCTGGTGGTGGTCGGCAAGAAGATCGAGGACATCCGTGTGGCCACCACCGGCGCCGGCGCCGCGGGCATCGCCTGCCTCGACATGCTGGTGGCGCTGGGCGTGAAGCCGGAGCACATCCTGGCGTTCGATCGCCACGGCGTGCTGCACAGCGAGCGCACCGACCTCGACCCCGACAAGCAGCGCTACGCGCGCGACACCAGGGCGCGTACGCTGGCCGAGATCGTCGAGGGCGCGGACGTGTTCCTCGGCCTGTCCGCCGGCGGCATCCTGAAGCCGGAGATGGTCGCCACGATGGCCGCGCGGCCGATCATCTTCGCGCTGGCCAACCCGAACCCGGAGATCACCCCGGAAGAAGCGAAGGCGGTGCGGCCGGACTGCATCATGGCCACCGGCCGTTCGGACTACCCGAACCAGGTCAACAACGCGCTGTGCTTCCCGTACCTGTTCCGCGGCGCGCTGGACGTAGGCGCCACGGTGATCAACGAGCCGATGAAGATCGCCTGCGTCAAGGCGATCGCCGCGCTGGCGCGGCGCGAATCGTCCGACGTCAGCGCGCGCGCCTACGGCGGCAAGCCGCCCAGCTTCGGCCCGGAATACCTGATCCCGCAGCCGTTCGATCCGCGCCTGCTGCTGCAGCTGCCGCCGGCGGTGGCGCAGGCGGCGATGGACTCGGGCGTGGCGACGCGGCCGATGGCCGACTTCGCCGAGTACACCGATCGCCTGACCAGCTTCGTGTTCCGTACCGGCCTGCTGATGAAGCCGGTGTTCGAGCGGGCCAAGTCCGACCCCTGCCGGCTGGTCTACGCCGAGGGCGAGGAAGAGACCGTGCTGCGCGCGGTGCAGGTGGTGGTCGATGAAGGCCTGGCCAAACCCATCCTGATCGGCCGCCCGGAAGTGATCGAGAAGCGCATCAAGCGCGCCGGCCTGCGCATCCATCCCGGCGTGGACGTCGAGATCTGCAACATCAACTCCGACCCGCGCTTCGACGACTACTGGCAGCACTATCACCGGCTGATGGAACGCCGCGGGGTCACCCCGTCGATGGCCAAGGCGGTGATCCGTTCGCGGCCCACCGCGATCGCCTCGCTGATGGTCGAGCGCGGCGAAGCCGACGCGATGATCTGCGGCCTGGTCGGCCAGTACCAGGGCAAGCTGCGCTACATCCGCGACATCATCGGCCTGGACGCCGGCGTGGTCGAGCCGTCGGCGATGGCCGCGGTGGCCACCGACAAGGGCACGTTCTTCTACCTCGACACGCACGTGCAGGACGATCCCTGCCCCGAGCAGGTGGCCGAGGCCACGTTGCAGGCGTCGATCCGGCTGAAGCTGTTCGGCATCACGCCGAAGATCGCGCTGCTGTCCGGCGGCAACTTCGGCAGCCGCGACACCTGCGGCGCGAAGAAGATGCGCAAGGCGCTGGAGCTGATCCGCGCCCGCGCGCCGCGGCTGGAAGTGGAGGGCGAGATGCAGGCCGACGTGGCGCTGACCCCGGCGCTGCGCGAGAAGCTGTTCCCGAACTCGCGGCTGGAAGGCAAGGCCAACGTGTTCGTGTTCCCCAACCTGGATGCGGCCAACATCGCCTACAACATGACCCGCATGCTCAGCGACGGCGTGGTGATCGGGCCGATCCTGATGGGCGTGGCCAAGCCGGCGCACATCCTGATGCCGCAGTCGACCGTGCGTCGCGTGGTCAACATGAGCGCCGTGGCGTGCGTCGAGGCGCAGATCCGCGCGGCAAATCGCTCGCAGGGCTGAAGTTTTTTGCGGCGTCTGCCATGCGCCGGCGCATGGCAGGCGGATTGGCTAGCCTCAGGCCCAGCGGCTAGACTTGGACGTTGATTCCCGTCGCACTCCCCGGCGGCGGGCATTCCCCCTCAAGCATGAGCGCTGCAACGGCGCTGCGGAGAATCTTCATGGATCAGCTCGACGATATCCTCAACCAGGACATCGACCCCACCGAAACCCGCGAGTGGATCGATTCGCTCGACGCGGTGATCCATCACGACGGCACCGAACGCGCGCATTTCCTGCTGGAGAAGATGGTCGACACCACCCGCCGTTCGGGTGGCTACCTGCCGTTCAACCCGACCACCGAATACGTCAACACGATCGCGCCCAGCCAGGAAGCAAAGAGCCCGGGCGACGCGGCGATGGAGTGGCGCATCCGCTCGCTGATCCGCTGGAACGCGATGGCGATGGTGGTGCGCGCGAACCGCAAGCCGGGCGAGCTGGGCGGGCACATCGCCAGCTTCGCCTCCAGCGCCACGCTGTACGACGTGGGCTTCAACCATTTCTGGCGTGCGCCGAGCGCCGATCACCCGGGCGACCTGATCCTGCACCAGGGCCACTCCAGCCCGGGCATCTACGCGCGCTCGTTCCTCGAAGGCCGCCTGGCCGAGGACCAGCTCGACCTGTTCCGCACGGAAGTGGCCGGCCATGGCCGCGCGCTGTCGTCGTACCCGCACCCGTGGCTGATGCCGGACTATTGGCAGGTGCCGACGGTGTCGATGGGCCTGGGCCCGATCCAGGCGATCTACCAGGCGCAGTTCTTCAAGTACCTGGAGCACCGCGGGCTGATCCCCGAGAGCGACCGCAAGGTCTGGTGCTTCATGGGCGACGGCGAGTGCGACGAGCCGGAGTCGCTCGGCGCGATCTCGCTGGCCGGGCGCGAAGGCCTGGACAACCTGATCTTCGTGATCAACTGCAACCTGCAGCGGCTGGACGGTCCGGTGCGCGGCAACGGCAAGATCATCCAGGAACTGGAAGGCGTGTTCCGCGGCGCCGGCTGGAACGCGCTCAAAGTGGTCTGGGGCAGCTACTGGGATCCGCTGCTGGCGCGCGACAGCAAGGGCGTATTGCGCAAGCTGATGATGGAAACCGTCGACGGCGAATACCAGGCGTGCAAGGCGTTCGGCGGCGCGTATACGCGCGAGCATTTCTTCGGCAAGTACCCGGAAACGCGCGAGATGGTCGCCAACCTCAGCGACGACGACATCTGGCGGCTGAACCGCGGCGGCCATGATCCGCACAAGGTCTACGCGGCGTACCACACGGCGGTGAACACCAAGGGCATGCCCACGGTGATCCTGGCCAAGACGGTCAAGGGCTACGGCATGGGCGCGGCCGGCGAGTCGCAGAACCCCACCCACCAGCAGAAGAAGCTGGACGACGAGTCGGTGCGGCATTTCCGCGACCGCTTCCAGATCCCGATCGCCGACGACAAGCTGCACGACGTGCCTTACTACCACCCGGGCAAGGACTCGCCGGAAGTGCAGTACATGCTGGAGCGGCGCAAGGCGCTGGGCGGCTTCCTGCCGCAGCGCCGGCGCAAGGCCGAGGCGAAGCTGAAGGCGCCGGAGCTGGCCGCGTTCGAGCAGATCACCAAGGGCACCGGCGAGCGCGAGATCTCCACCACGATGGCGCTGGTGCGCGGCATCAACCTGCTGCTGCGCGACAAGCAGCTGGGCGAGCGCGTGGTGCCGATCGTGGCCGACGAGGCGCGCACGTTCGGCATGGAGGGCATGTTCCGCCAGATCGGCATCTACGCGCCGTTCGGCCAGAAGTACAAGCCGCAGGATTCCGACCAGCTGCTGTACTACCGCGAGGACCAGAAGGGCCAGGTGCTGCAGCAGGGCATCAGCGAGGCCGGCGGCATGGCCTCGTGGATGGCGGCGGCGACCAGCTACTCGGTCAGCAACCAGGCGATGCTGCCGTTCTTCATCTACTACTCGATGTTCGGCTTCCAGCGCATCGGCGACCTGTGCTGGGCCGCCGGCGACATGCGCTCGCGCGGCTTCCTGGTCGGCGGTACCTCGGGCCGCACCACGCTCAACGGCGAAGGCCTGCAGCACGAGGACGGCCACTCGCACCTGATGGCCGGCGCGATCCCGAACGTGAAGTCGTACGACCCGACCTTCTCGTACGAAGTGGCGGTGATCCTGCAGGACGGCGTGCGCCGGATGATGCAGGAGCAGGAGGACATCTACTACTACGTCACCGTGATGAACGAGAACTACAGCCACCCCGACCTGCCCAAGTCTGATAAGAGCGGGGGCGTCGAGGAAGGCATCATCAAGGGCATGTACCTGTTCCGGGATTCGGGAATCGGGAATGGGGAATCGGGCAAAGCCAAGGGCAAGAGCAAAGCGCCGTGCGTCCAGTTGCTCGGCTCGGGCGCGATCCTGCGTGAAGTCATCGCGGCTGCCGACCTTTTGAAGAACGACTTCGGTGTCGAGTCCGACATCTGGTCGTGCCCCAGCTTCATCGAGCTGCGCCGCGACGGCTTCGATGCCGAGCGCTGGAACCGCCTGCATCCGGAGGCGGAGCAGCGCGTGCCGTATGTCACCAGCCTGCTCGACGGGCGCTCCGGGCCGGCGATTGCCGCCACCGACTACGTGCGCGAGTACGCCGACCAGATCCGCGCGTTCCTGCCCGACGGCATGCGCTACACCGTGCTGGGCACCGACGGCTTCGGCCGCTCGGATACGCGCGCGCACCTGCGCGAGTTCTTCGAGGTCGACCGCTACTGGATCGCGCACGCGGCACTGGCCGCGCTGGTGAAGGACGGCAAGATGAACGCGAAGGACGTCAGCCGCGCGATCAAGGAATACAAGCTCGACCAGGACAAGCCGAATCCGCTGAAGGTGTGATTCCGCGCGCCTCGCCGGCACCATGCCGGCGGGGCGCGCTCAGCGCGACAGTACTTCCTGGATAGCCTCCAGGTCGTGGCCGCGGGTTTCGATGCCGCGGCGCGCAAGCATCCAGCCCGCTGCGGCCAGCGGCAGCGCGATCAGCACGGCCGACAGCATGAAGTGGTCGAACAGGCCGGCCACGCCGAGTCCCGCGCCGAGGATGCCGCCGAACTTCGAACAGGCGGCGATCAGCCCGGCGCCGCTGCTGCGCAGGTGCACCGGATAGATTTCCGCCGCGTACGGAATCAGCGTGGCGATCACGCCGCTGCTGCTCAGCAGCAGCGCCACCGTGCCGAACGTGGTGAGCACGGGGGAGCGCAGGTCGGCCAGGTCGATCGCGAAGAAGAACAGCAAGGCGCAGGACGCCATGCCGGCGAACAGCACCAGCGTGCGGATGCTGCTCCAGCGCTGGTAGAACCACACGACGATGCCGATGCCGGGCAAGGCGAGGATCGCCGAGCGCGCCAGCAGCGCGCTGCTGGCGTGGGCGTCGATGCCCAGCTGCACCAGGTTCGCCGGCAGCCACAGCAGGAAGCCGAAGTTCACCAGGCCCCAGCCGATCGCGCACATCGCCAGGCCCCAGGTGATGTGCGCGTGGCGGCCGCGCAGCAGGCGGCGCAAGCCGATCCGTGCCGGCTCCTTCGCCGCCGGCACCATGGCGGACTGCTCGTCGTGCGCCACCGGCAGGTCCACCGCCAGCGCCCCGCCGGAGAAACGCTGCAACACGGCGCGCGCCTGATCCTCCAGCCCGGCCAGCGCGAGGAAGCGCGGCGACTCGGGAATGTAGCGGTTGAGGAACACGATCAGCGCGCCGGTCGGCAGGTTGAGCAGCCACAGCGCGCGCCAGCTGAAGGCGGGCTCGAACAGCGTCGCCGCGCCCGAGGCCAGCAGGTAGCCGGCCGACGTGCCGACCCCGCCCAGCGCGACCAGCAGCCAGCCGCGATGCGCGGTCGGGATCGTCTCGGCCATCAGGGTGAAGGTGATCGGCAGCATGCCGCCGGCGGCGGCACCCATCATGAAACACATCACCAGGTTCCAGCCGAATGCCGGCATCGCGCCGCAGATCGAGGTACCCATGAACATCAGCGCCGACAGCAGGATCGTCGCGCGGCGGCCGAACAGGTCGCCGAGGCGGCCCCACACGATGGAGCCGACCGTGGTGCCGACCAGCGCCGACAGCGCCAGCCATCCCGCGACCGGGCCGCTGATCCCGTACTCGGCCGACAGGCCCGGCATCACGAAGCCGATCGTCGCCGGCTTCATCACGTCCACCGCCAGCGCGACGGTCAGCACGGCCACCAGTTTCCAGTGCTCGCGGTTGAGCGGCACGTGGTCGGCGACGTGGAACGGCAGCGGGCTGCGGTCGGGATGCAGGGCGCGCCGCATCTGCTCCATACGCGGCATCAGCCCGTAGCCGGCCAGCAGCACGCCCAGCGGCACCAGCGCCATGCCGACCAGCATCGCGTTGTCCATCGGCATGCCGGCGAGGTGGTAGTGCATCGGCGCAGCCATCGCCAGCATCGGCAGGTGCGCCAGCACGCCGGCGACCACCGCCGCGCAGCCCAGCCAGAATGCCACGGGGTGATGGAAGGTGATGTCTCTTGGGCGCATGGGTGACCGCCGCGGCACGAAGCGGCCAGCTTAGCAGCGGCAGGCCCGCGCGGCGGCGTGCCGGCGAATCCGCCGGCGCGGCCTTTCGTCGGTGCAGGCGCGCCCGGGTCAGGCGGGTGTCAGGCGTTCATTCGTCGTCGCTGCGGAAGGCGCGGCGCAGCAGCAGGAAGGCGCCGATGGTGCCGGCGACGATCGCCGCCGTGGCAACCGGGTGGCGACTCGCCTGACGGCGCAGGCGACGGTAGTGGTAGTTCGCCTCGTCGGCGAAATCCTCGGCCGCATGCGCCAGCCGGCGGCTGTAGGCATCGCCGCGCTGGCCAAAACGCCCGCGCAGTTCGCGGCCGCGGTCGTACAGGTGATGGGCGCGTTCGGCCGCGCCGTCGGCATAGCGTCGCACGTGCTCGCCGGCACGCTCGCCGGCGTCCTGGAGCTGACGCTGGATCTCGTCACGGTTGCGCATGATGGTTCTCCTCAGGCTGGCGTCTCAGGCTGCCAGTGCGGCCGTGAGCATGGCGTGGACAGCGGCTCGCGGCCGCGTCGTCCATTCAGCCGGGAACGTATTCGCCGCCCCGTTGCAGCGCGCGTCGCCAGGCCGGCCGCGCGCGGACGCGGCTGGATGCGGCACGTACGGCCGGCGCCTGCGCAAGCTCAGGGCTCCAGCGTGGCCGTCCGCGACAGCGTCGACACGCCATGCTCGTCGAACGCTTCCACCGCCACGACGTATGTCACGCCCTTGTTCAAGGAACGCAGGGTCAGCCGCGTCGGCTCGTCGGCGAAGCGCTGCCAGGTCTCGTGCAGGCGGTCGGCGGCCAGCCCCCAGCGCACGTTGTAGCCCACCGCGCCGGGCACCGGCTTCCACGCGATCTCGGCATCGCGGGTGTCGGCCAGGCGGCGCGCGGAGAGCAGCACCGGCGCGGGCGGCGGCGGGCCATCGGCGTTGCCGAACACGCGCAGGTCGGAGATCGCCAGCGTGTGCGCGCCGACGTGGCCGTGCACGTAGCGTACGTAGCGGATGCGCGCCGGCTGGTCGAGTTCGAGATACGCGTTCGGCCGGTCGCGCGTCTCGTGCGAGAGGTCGGCCAGCGCACTCCAGCGCTTGCCGTCGGTGGACCCTTCGAGGCGGAAACGGGTGACGATGTCGGGCGCGTCGCCGTAGCGGCCGGACTGGTAGTCGGCGTAGTTCACCTGCACCGCGCGCACCGTGCGCAGGCCGCCGAGGTCGAGCGTGAGCGTCTGCCCGGCGGTGTTGTCCGCGGCGACCCAGAACGTGCGCGGATTCTCGTCGGTGACTTCGGAGGGCGCATGCCCCGGCCGTTGCGACGAGGCCTGCGCGGCCTTGCGGTACGACAGCAGCATCCAGCCGGTGAACGTGCTCTCGCCTTCGTGCAGCGGATGATCGGGCATGCGCTGCGGGAAATCGCCGAAGCGGGTATCGACCCACATCTGGCCGTCCGCATGGAAGCCGGCGGGGAACAAGTCGATGCGCCGCTCGAACTTCCAGTTCAGGCCCACCCACATGGTGCCGTTGTTCCACCAGTTGCCGTACGCGTCCTGGAACGTGGAACCGTGGCCGGCGCCGACGGCGAAGCCGCCGGGCTTGTAGCCGACCGGGTTGTACGGCGCGTAGGTGAACGGCCCGAGCGGGCCGCTGCCGACGTACACGCCGGTGGCATACACGTTGTATTCGGTGCCGGGCGCGCCGTACTGCAGGTAGTAGCGGTCGCCATGCCGGTTCATCCAGGCACCCTCGACGTAGGGCGCGATGCTGGTGTCGGTATGGTCCTGGCCGAAGCGTTCCCAGCCGTGCGCGGCCGGATCGGCCTTGAGCAGGGCGGCCGGCTTCGTGACGAAGCGCATCCGCTTGCCCTCGCCTTCGTCGGTGTGGTCGAGCGCCAGGTCGATCTGCGCGCCGTACAGCGGGAAGACGTTGGATGAATCCCAGTACAGATAGGTCTTGCCGTCCTCGTCGCGGAACAGGCCCGGATCCCATGGCCCCGGCGGCAGGTCGCCCGGTTTCATCCCGTTCTCGTGGCCGGACCACACCGTGCCCGGCACCGCCGGCAGCAGGCGCGTCCAGAACTGCCAGTGGCCATGCGCGGGGTCGGTCGAATACAGCAGCGGCTTCGGCTCCATCGCCGCCTGCATCAGGAACAGCTTGCCATCGGCGACCAGGGTGGCCGGCGCGACCGGGCCGTCAAATGGCCATCTATCCGGCCGAACGAACTGCCAGTGCACCAGGTCGGTCGAATGCCAGTAGCCATCGGCCAGCGTAAGGAACAGGTAATAGCCATCGGCGTAGCGCACGATCGCGGGGTCCGCGCCGGTGCGGTACGAGACGCCATCGTTCATCTGTTCGTAGTTGTAGCGATAGTCGAGGTCGACCGGGTTGGCCCAGGTGCGCCCGCCCGCCGGCGTGGCGGCCATCGCGCACGGGCCGAACAGGCCGCCTGCAAGGGCGACCAGGCAGAGCGTCCGCCGGCATCGCCGGCGACATGTCGATACTTGGGTCGATGGCTGGAAAATCGACGGCATCCACGGAGGATGCACCGCGATGGTCGCCGGCGCAACGGCGCGGCGGGGTTTCAGTAGATCTCGCCCACGCAGCAACGCAGGCTGCCGCCGGCCTTCTCGATTTCGCCCAGCCCCACCGCGCCGATCGCGAATCCGTACCCGGACAGCGCCTCGTGCTGTTCGTCGCTGAGCGCGGTGGCGGCGCAGGCGCTCATCCACACGCGGTCGTCGGACAAGGTGATCGCGTTGCCGGCGAAGGCCCGCTTCTGCGCCGGGGTGAGCCAGATCGCACGGTCGCCGTAGGCGTGCGCGATCGCCTGCGCGGCGGCCGGATCGCGGAAGCCGTCGGCGGCGACGATCACGGCGCGGCTGGCCAGCAGGGTCAGCACCACGTTGGTGTGGTATTCGGTTTCGGCCAGCTCGAAGCAGTACGTCAGGCGCAGGTCGAACGCCTTGTGCATCGCCTGCGCGCCGGCCATGTCGCAGCGTTCGCTGAGGCCGCAGTAGCCGACGCCGCGGGCGCGGTCGATGATCAGCGCCCCGGTCAGCTCGGCGACCAGGCCGTCGCAGCCGGACAGGTCGATCTCGTCGTAACCCAGCAGCTCGCCGAAGAACGCGCGGATGTCGCTGCGCTCGGCCTCGCGCTGGCGCACGGGATGACGCATGCGACCCACGATCAGCCGGCCCGGCACCGTGGCGAACACGTTGTTCGGAAACACGGCGTCGGGTGTCGCCGGGTTGCCGGGAAAGGTGATCACCGGCACGTCCGCGCGCAATGCCTGCGCCAGAGCGGCGTGCTGGGCCAGCGCCTTGAGCGGATTGACCGTGAGGTTCATGTCCATGTAGCGGTTGTCGCGCGCCGATTCCTCCGCCAGGGCGAATTCGGCGGGCGCGACCAGGAACGCCGCCCGTGCGGTCGCCGCGGCTTCCGGCAACGGCGCCAGCGCGGCGTAGGCTTCGAGGAAGTCGGCGGGCGAGGTGGTGAGCATGGGACGGTTCCCTGTGTCGGCTGACCTTCGCAGGATATCTGCTGCCGGCTCTTTCATGCAGCGGCTTCCGCCTGGCACCGCGCGTGTCAACCCACCGGCAGGAGCACCGCTGACGCCCGTGCCACTGCCGGCAGCGACGCTGACTGTTCAGCTGCCGGAGGGGCGAATTGACACGTTCTTTCCTTTTGGGCGACTAGCGTGAAAAGACACGCTAGCCATGCGAGGCGAATCCCATGGGCAGACAGGCGAATCGCGTCTATACCGACCAGGGCAGCATCCGGAAGATCGAGTCGCTGGTCGATCAACTGCCGGCCAACGGCCATGTGGTGCTGTTGCTGAAGGATGGCAGCAGTTGCGACGGCGTGATCACCACGCGCCCGAACGTGCAGCTGTTCCGCGATGCCGACGAGCGCGAAGGCATCAACGCCACCGTGCAGCTCGAGCGGCCCGACGTGCCGGAGTGGAGCCGGCAGGTCTGGCTCGACCAGATCGTGCGTGTCGAACACCTGGACTCGTGCATGGCCAGCGAAACCTGAGTTCAGGCCAGGTCGTCGGCCGGCTGCGGCATCCCGCCGGCGGCGGTCCGCGGAGTGCGCGAAGGCGCCGCGTCGAGTCCGAACAGCGGCCGCAGCCAGCGCATGCGGCGGATCACGTACTCGTGCAGCAGCGCGCAGCCAGCCACCGTGGCCAGCACGATCAGCACCGGCTCGGCGACTGGTCCCAGCTCCAGTGGCATCAGCTGCCAGGCGAACGGCAACAGCAGGCTCTGGTGCAGCACGTACCACGGATACACCGCCTCGCGCGCATACGGCAGCCAGCGGAGCGGGCGGTCGAGATACGCATGGCCCCAGCCCGGCACGGCGCAGATCGCCGTCCACAGATACGCGTAGCGCAGCGCGTGCACGACCCACCACACCGCGGCCGGTGCCGCGTCGGGCAGCAGCCGGATGCCGGCCAGGTACAGCACGAAGCAGGCCAGCGCCGACGACAGCGAGATCCGGCGCAGCCGCGCCAGCTCCGTCCACAGGTCGCTGTCGGTGCCGAGAAAATAGCCGTACAGGAACATGCTGAAGTAGAGCGCATGGGCATGCCAGTCGCCCCACAAGGCGCCGGTGAACGGGTAGCGGCTGGCCAGCAGGCGATCCCAGGCGAACAGCGGGATCGCCGGCAGCAACAGCAGGGCCGGGCCGCGCAGCCGCAGCACGACGGCGCGCAGGCGTCGGCCCAGCCGCGATTCCAGCGCGGGCATCGCGCCCAGCAGAAGCATGGTGTAGACCCACGGATACGGCAGGTACCACAGGTGGTTCCAGGAGCCCGCGCGGTTGCATGACGACCGCGGATCGTTCCAAGCTAGCGGCCTGTTCCCGTCAGGTATGCCGCCGATGAATCGCGCCTTTTCCCGTTATGCCGTGATGGCCTTGTGCGCCGCCTGGATGCTTGCCGGCTGTTCGCAACAAGGCAGCGCGCCGACGGCCGGGCAGCAGCAGGCCCAGGCGCAGGCGGCCGATGCGGCGCGCACCCTCGACACCTATCGCCAGCTGTTGCGCATCGGCAACGACGAGATGGCGGTGTCGATGGGCAAGGACATCGTCAAGCGGTTTCCCGGCAGCGACGCCGCGAAGGAAGTGCAGAAGAGCTTGCCGGCGATCGAGAAGCGCTACACCGAGGCCAGCGAGAAGAGCCGGCTGGCCAGGCTGTGGCTGTACCAGGTGGCGCCGATGGCCGGCGGCACGCAGTCCACCGCCACCATCGAGAACAGCCAGCCAGCCGGCGGCGACCGCGTGCGGCTGGTGCTGCGGCGGCACACCAGCTGGGGCCAGAGCTCGTTCCTGTACGGCAGCAAGCCCGGTTTCGTCTGCCGCGGCAACTGCACCATCGCGGGCGCGGTCGACGGCAAGCCGGTGCGCATCAAGGCGTTCGCGCCATCCACCGGCGAACCCGCGCTGATGATCCGCGACGACAAGGCCTTCATCGCCATGCTCGGCAAGGCGAAGAAGATCGGCATGGACGTCACCCTGGTCGACGGCGAGAAGAAGCAGACCCTGGTCTACGAGGTCGGCGGTTTCGACCCCGCGAAGTGGGCCGCCGTGGGCAAGGGCGGCAAGAAGTAGCCTGTCCGCGCCGGGCAGCGTCAACCGAAGCGGCGCCCATGCGTCTGGACAGATGGAGTCTCCATCGAGGGCCGCCCCATGTCCGAGACACTCCTGATCCCTGCCGGCGCGTTGATGCTCGGCCTGTTGTGCGCAGGCTGCTCCAGCGTGCCCTACGCACAGCGCATGAGCGAGCGCCAGGCCGCCTATGCGGCGGCGGCCGGCGCGCCGGTGCGCAGCTTCAACTTCTTCAACCTGTACTCGTGGGAGCCGCTGAGCGACACCCAACTGGCCGTCTACACGCAGCCGAACAAGGCGTGGCTGCTGGATCTCGGCGGCTGCCAGGACCTGCTCTTCGTCAACAGCATCGGGCTCACCTCCAACATCAACCAGGTGATGGTGGGGTTCGACAAGGTGCTCACCGGGCGCCGCAACTTCCCCTGCACGATCACCCGGATCCGCCCGATCGACGTGAAAAGCCTGAAGCTCGCGCAGCAGAAGCAGCGGCAGATCGAGAGCGCGGCGCGCAGCGCAGGCAAGCCGGCGGCGCCGCAATGACGGGCGTCAGTGCAGCAACAGCTTCTCGGTGATCTTCGCCAGCGGCTTTTCCAGCACGCCCTGCAGCCGGGGCGGCAGATCCAGCGGCTTGAGCAGCATCTTCACCGTCATGCCGGCCGGTATGTGCCGGCGCAGCAGGCCCTGCGCCCGGTCGCTGATGCGGCGGAACTCCGCCTCGTTGCCCAGGTGCTGCGGATAGCACTGGTTGAACACGTGGCGCAGCGCGATGTCGCTGTCCTCGCTCTTGATCTCGTTGACCCGGCGCAGGATCGTGCGGAACACCTTGTAGCGGCCGAAGCCCCCGCGCTCGCGGTACAGCCGGTAGTGCTGGTAGAAGTGCTTGTAGTGGCGTACCTCGTCGCTCTTGATGTGGTTGGTCAGCAGCTTCAGCACCGGCTCGTCGGTGATCTCGTTGAGCGCGCGGTACAGGCTGGCGGTGCCGGTCTCCACCACGCAGCGCGCGGCCAGCTCCAGCCCGCGGTCGGGTTCGAGCTGCTCGGCCGTGCACACCGCGCCGTACTCGCTCCAGAACGCCTGGAAGCCCTTGTCCCAGTCGAATTCCGGCCAGACCTTGCGGACGTAGGTAGCCAGCGCGCGGCCGTGCTGCAGTTCCTCGTGTCGCCAGTGCTGGCTGAGCCAGCCCTGCAACTCCTGATCGCCGGCGAAATGGTCGATCAGGTTCTGCGTGTACAGGTCCGAACCGCTCTCGACGAAGGACGAGCTGCACAGCAGGAAGAACAGGTCCTCGTCGTGGCGCACACGGGCGACCTCGATGCGGTCGAGGTCGATGCTCTCCAGGGTCCAGGGCAGGGCGGTGGAATAATTCAAGCGGATTTCCCGTGCGGCGATGGCCCCGTCAACGGACGGCCCGTCTTCAGGTGACAAGAAGATGACACAGGATACGGCTTGATCGCCGCAGCGGATTAACGCCGGCCGACTTGCCATTCGGCACCGCCCGCGCTTCAGCGCACGACCGTCACCGGCACGTGCGCGCGTGCCAGCACGTTGCCCGAGACCGAACCGAGCAGCCACCGCACGAGCGCGCCGCGTTCGGTATGGCCGATCACGATGTGGTCGACGCCATGCTGTTCGATCTGGCTCAGCAGCACGTCGCCGGGGCTGCCGATGGTCAGCTCGACGTCGATCAGGTCGGCCGCGTCCGGCACGATCGCGGTCAGTTCCTGCAGCAGTTCCTGCGCGCGTTCGGTGCCGGTGTCGGCGATCATCAAGGCGCATGCGTCGGCGCCGCCCTCGGTGACCTGCAGTACCGACACCACGCGCACCCGGCCGTTGCTGCAGTGGGCGAGTTCGACCGCGAACTGGAACGCGCGGCGGGAAGCCTCCGAGCCGTCGTAACCGACCAGTGAATATTTGACCATGGTGCTGCTCCCTTGGGTTGTTCCGGCATGGGCCGTGTCGAGTTCTGTCCAGGATGGCCCGCCGCGTCTCGGCCGCCAGGCCGCCCTGCACGCCATTGGCAGTCTGCATGGCGTTTTGTTACCGCGGCATCAACGGCGGGAACCTGAACGGACGGTCGTGCTCCTGCACGCGCTTGTCACGCTGCCCTGCACAACCTGCCATCTGCGCACCGCGGCTGCCGGCTCCTGCCGTGCCTCCGCGACGCACGAACACCCACCCGCAGTTCAAGAGAAGGTTGAAGGAGACAACGATGATCAAGCGAACGTTTGGAATGGCCGCCCTGGTAATGGCTTGCGCGGGCGCAGCGACCGTATTGCCGGCTGGCGGTGCACAGGCCGCCGAGGCCTCGGTGAAATGCGATCTCGCATACAACCTGTCCGGTTGGTCGCTGATCTACAAGCATGCCGAAGGCAGCGGCACGATCACCTGCGACAACGGCCAGCGTGCGAACGTGAAGATCGGCGTGGTCGGCGGCGGCCTCACCGCCGGCAAGTACCACATCGACAACGGCAAGGGCGAGATCAGCAAGGTGCATAGCATTGCCGATGTCTACGGCGACTATGTGCAGGCCGGCGCCGAGGCCGGTGTGGTGAAGAGTTCCTCCGCGCAGGTGCTGACCAAGGGCACCACCTCGCTGGCGCTGACCGGAACGGGCCAGGGCGTCAACCTGGGCATCTCGGTGGGCAAGTTCACCATCAGCAAGCCCTGATGCTGTTGCAGGCGTGATCGGGAAGGGCGCCGGAGGGCGCCCTTCCTTCATGGTGCGCCCGGCAGGGCGCACCTGCTTGGAGGTGAAAGTCCTCTATCCACCCGGCAAGGGGAAGGATTAGCCAGAGGCAAGGGCGATCGGGTGACTGGTCGTCTGAAGGAAGCCCGAGGCAAAACGCTGGCCTGATGACAAGACCGCCGGGAGCGGTCTTGAACAGCCGCAGGCTGGCCCCGAAGGGGTGAGCCGCAGGGATGCGGCGAATAACAAGCCAAGCGGATACGAGGCGACGTGTCGGGGTGAGGCAGCCATGAAGGCCAAAGCCCAGTACTTGCACGGAACGACACGGCGTATATCCGACAGGCATCCCGCAAGGGGACTTCCTTCGGTCGTAAGCGGGAAGGCAGGTGCGTCATACCCGGGGAGATCTCGCCTCGTGCCTGACCAGCCCGAAGGGCGCAGGACAGCCGTAGGCTGGTCCTGAGCGTAGCGAAGGATGCGCGCAGCGCACAAAGGGCGACGCCGCAGGGCGGAGCGAGAAGTCAGCAGAGGCCATAGTAGGTGCGGTATGACCGAAGGGCCGAACCTGTCACGAGTGGCAAGTCACGCGTGCTCTCTGCGCGTCTTGGGCAGAAGTTCCGGTGCAAGCCGGGAGCCTTGGTCAGAGCTGGACGGGCCGGAAGTCCGGAAGGTGATTGGGGTGTCCATAGGACGACAGGCGACACGACGAACGAAACAAGCTCAAGGCCTCGAAGTTCGCATGAACTACATGGCAGACGGGAACCGCCGTATGCGGAACCGCACGTACGGTGGTGTGGGAGGGGGCCGGAGTATTCCGGCTCCCTACCCGATGGTACGCGTAAACTGGGGCAGTTGTTCCCAGGCATCCCCACTGGAGATCCCGCCATGCGCCGCCTTTCCTGTCTGCTCGCATTGACCCTGCTGTGTGCCCTGGTCGCCCCGGCGTCTGCCGCCACCCCGCAGGTGGGCGAAACCGCCCCGACTTTCCGCCTGCAGGACCAGAACGGCCACTGGCGCACCCCGGCCGATTTCCACGGCCACTGGCTGGTGCTGTATTTCTACCCGAAGGACTTCACCCCCGGCTGCACCACCGAGGTCTGCACGTTCCGCGATGACATCGCGAAGTTGCGCAAGGCCGGTGCCGGGGTAGTCGGGGTGAGCCTGGACGACGTCAAGTCGCACGCCGAATTCGCCGGGAAATACCACGTGCCGTTCCCGCTGCTGGCCGACTCCGAGCGCAGCGTGGCCACCCGCTATGGCGTGCTGACCTCGCGCATGGGCATGCACTACGCCAAGCGCACCACCTTCCTGATCGACCCGCAGGGCAAGATCGCGAAGGTCTACGTGGACGTCGATCCGGAAAGGAACTCGGCCCAGGTGCTGAGCGACCTGGCCACGCTGAAGGCGGCGCCCTGATGCCGCCGGCGGTGCGCGCCGGGTCCGCGTCGGCGCAGCGCTTCTCGGCGTGGGCGGTCGGGCCATGGGTGCTGCTGCTGTTCGCCGCGCTGGGTTTCGTGCAGTACCTGCGGCATGCCGAGTACGTGTACCTGGCCGCCGCCTTGGTTGTCATCGTGGCCTGCGCCGGCTGCATCCTGCGCCAGGCGTGGGCACGGCCGGCGATGCAGGTGCTGGCGGTGCTTCTGGCCGTGTGGTCGCTGGCCAGCGGCGTGCTTATGCTGCAGCAATGGGGCGATTTCGATACCGCCAGGCAGCATGCACTGGCGCAGCCGCAACTGGGTGAGGTCGCGCTGTGGATGATCGCGCGTGCCGAACGCATCTGGCAGGTCGGCCTGGCGCTCAAGGTCGCCGCGATCCCGCTGCTGCTGTGGCTGGCCTGGCAACTGGGTCGCCCGACGGTGCGCGCGCAGTTCCGCCCGTGGCTCCGCTGAGCGCGCAGTTCAGCGGCGGTTGCGGCAACGTCGGCTATCGCTGGGCGAGTCCATCTTCCGGGAATCTCCATGCGCCTGCCGCGATTGCTGCTCGTGTTTGTCCTGCCACTCGCCGCGCCGTGGCTGCATGCGCAAGACCTGGCGACGACCTGCCACGCCAGCAGCAGCTATGACGTCACCCTGAAACCCGACGGCCTGCTGTTCGACCGACCGTCGCCGGCGCCGTTCCACGTCGAGCTGCAGCGGGGCGCACTGCGCACCGACGGCGCCGCGGTGAAGCTCAATGCGGAGGACGAGGACCGGCTGGCCCTGTTCGAACGCGACCTGCGCGCGTTGGCACCGCGGGTGCGCACGGTGGCGCGCAACGGCGTGGACATCGCCGCGCAGGCGCTGCGCACGGAAGCCGACGGCATGGGCCTGGGCGCCGATACCCGTGCCGAATTCACCCGCCGGCTGGACGCGCATGCGGCCGAATTGAAGCGGCGCATCTCGGTCAGCCAGAGCACGCACGACTGGCAGGGCGACGCCGCCAACCAGGCGATGAACCAGATCGCCGGCGACCTGATGCCGTTGCTGGCGGCCGACCTCGGCCAGCAGGCGATCAATGCGGCATTGAGCGGCGACCTGCAGGCCGCCGCCAGCCTGCGCGACCGTGCCGCCGACCTCGCCACCGCCTTGCAGCCACGCCTGCAGTCGCGCCTGCAGGCCCTGCGTCCGCAGATCGAGGCGCTGTGCCCGTCGATCGAGCAGCTCGCGGCCCTGCAGCAGGGCGTGCGCGGCAGCAACGGGCAGCCGCTGAACCTGTTGCAGGTCGGGCAGTGAACGAGACTTGCCGCCAGCTGACTGCACGGACGGTGCATCGCGCGGGATTAATCTCCCGCTAA
>CAVPQF010000060.1:0-18493 GCA_963707225.1 uncultured Gammaproteobacteria bacterium | reverse complement strand
CACGAAGGCGGAACAGGCGCTCGGCGAAAAATTCGATATCCGCCGCTTCCACGACACCGTACTGTCCACCGGCTCGGTGCCGCTGCCGGTGCTGGAACAACGCATCGACCGCTTCATCGCCGATGGCGGGCCGGAACCGGACTACGCTTGCGACTGTGCGAAGGCAAAGGGTGGTTCAGATCATTGAACCCCGGGCGGCGGCTCGTTGGCTTTACTGCATTTGTGGAGTATTATTTAATATAACTTCACAGGGAGAGTAAGCGCCATGAATGCTCATTCGACCCGCATCGCCGAAGCCGCACCTCGTTACACGCCGCCGGATACGCTCGCCGACCCCGCGCTGCGCGCGTTCTTCAAGCTCGCCGAGCACTGGAAGCTGCGCATCGCCGACCAGCGCAGGCTGCTCGGCGATCCGCCGGAGTCGACCTTCTACAAGTGGAAGCGCCAGCAGGGCGGTGCGCTGGGGCGCGACACGCTGGAGCGGATCAGCTACCTGCTCGGCATCTGGAAGTCGCTGCAGATCCTGTTCCCCGATCCGGCCCAGGCCGATGCCTGGCTGCACAAGCCGAACATGGCGCCGCTGTTCGGCGGCCATTCCGCGCTGGAGCGCATGCTGTCCGGCAACGTCGCCGACCTGTACGTGGTGCGCCAGTATCTGGATGCGCAGCGCGGCTGACGCATGCCGTGAGCGCGGTCGCGACGAGCGAGACGGAAATGCCACACGCTCTGCTCTTCCCCTGCAATGCGGGGAAGGAGCACATCATGGAGCCGCGATGCCAACCGAACGTCCACCCGTCAAACGCATCCGCTGGAATCAGGCCTACCGCATCGTGCCCAGCCGCTTCCCGCCGGTCGGGGTGTACGACCGCATCGCCGATCCGGCCGATCTCGACGCGTTGTTCGCGATCGAGGCGCTGACCAACCCGCGCCTGCGCGAGGAGGCCGGAGCCCTGAAACAGGTACCGCGGGAACATCGCATCGGCGGGCCGGGCTCCACCCCGGTGATGGCCGCGTTCACCCATCTCAATCCGGAGGGCAGCCGCTTCTCCGACGGTACGTGGGGTGTGTTCTACGCCGCGCACAGCGTCGCTACCGCGGTCGAGGAAACGGTGTATCACCGCGAGCGTTTCCTTGCCGCCACCGCCGAGCCGGTCTGCGACATCGAGATGCGCTGCTATCGCACCAGCGTCGACTGCAAGCTGCACGATATCCGTGGCGGCTGGGTCGCGGCGCACGACCCGGCCAGCTATGCCGCCAGCGTGGCGCTGGCGCGCGAGCTGCGCGATGCGGGCTCCAATGGCATCGTCTACGACAGCGCCCGCCACCGCGGCGGCGAATGCCTGGCCGCGTTCCAGCCCGACGCGGTGGCGCCGTGCACGCAGGCGCAGCACCTGGTTTATCGCTGGGACGGCACGCGCATCGCGCAGGTGCTGGCGGTTTCGGAACTGGCGCGGCCGCGCTAGCCTGTGGACAGACAAGCTCGAGGTGAGCCGATGAAGACCCTGCGCAACCTGTTGCTGTTCCTGCTGCTGTGGCCGTTGCTGGCGACGGCGCGCGACAACCGCGAGAACGACCACGCGCCGTGGAACGCGGAGATCGCCGCGTTCCAGGCCGGGGATCGGGCGCATCCGCCAGCGGCCGGCGCGGTGCTGTTCATCGGCAGTTCGTCGATCCGCATGTGGACGTCGCTGGCGACGGATTTCCCCGGCGTGCGCACGATCAACCGCGGCTTCGGCGGCTCGGAAATCGACGACGCCACCTTCTTCGCCGACCGCATCGTGGCGCCGTACCACCCGCGCGCGATCGTGATCTACGCCGGCGACAACGACCTGCAGGACGGCGACAGCCCGGCGCACGTGCGCGACGACTTCGCCGCCTTCGTGCGCAAGGCGCGCTCGCTCGACCCCGCCGTGCCGATAGCCTTCATCGCGATCAAGCCCAGCGTGGCGCGCCAGGCGCTGTTGCCGAAGATCCGCGAGGCGAATGCGCTGGTGCGAACGTACGCGGCGACCCAGGCTGGTGTCGCTTATCTGGACGTCTTTACGCCCATGCTGGGCAAGGACGGCCAGCCGCAGTCGCAGTGGTTCGTCGCCGATGGCCTGCACATGAACCGCCGGGGCTACGCACTGTGGATCGGGGTGGTGAAACCCTGGCTCGACACGACGCTGCGCTGATCCCGCGGCTCAGGTATCCGCGTTGGTGGCCCAGCCCACGCGATCGCCGCGGGTGAACACGCGGTCGCTGTCCAGCACGTCGCCGGCCGCATGTGCGGGCCGTTGCTTGAGCTTGGCGTAGATCGGCGTGAAGTCGGGCCGGGTCGCCTCGAACAGCTGCTCGAAGCTGTCGATCACGAAGTAGGTCTGCTGGTAGGTGTCGATGCGGTAGCGCGTGCTCATCACGCGCTCCAGGCCGAAGCCGATGCGGTTCGGCGAGGGCGAATCCAGGCAGTAGATCGACTCGCCCTTGGAGCTGACGATGCCGGCGCCGTAGATGCGCATGCCCTCGCTGGTGTTGATCAACCCGAACTCCACCGTGTACCAGTACAGCCGCGTCAGGTTCATCAGCGCGTCGGGGCCGATCGCGAAGGCCTTCATGCCGCCGCGGCCATAGGCCTGCATGTAGTCGGCGAACACCGGGTTGAGCAGCAGCGGCACGTGGCCGAACAGGTCGTGGAACAGGTCCGGTTCGCTGAGGTAGTCGAGCTGGTCGGGCTTGCGGATCCACCAGCTGACCGGGAAGCGGCGATGGGCCAGGTGGTCGAAGAACACCTCGTCCGGCAACAGGCCTTCCACCGCGACCAGTTCCCAGCCGGTGGCGGCGCCGAGCACCTTGTTCAACTCGGCGAACTTCGGGATGCCGCCGTCGCCCAGGCCGAAGCGCTCCACGCCGGCCATGAATTCCCGGCAGGCGCGTCCGGGCAGCAGCTCGCGCTGGCGCTGGTACAAGGTGTCCCACACCTCGTGGTCGGTCCGGCTGTAGCTGGCCCACGGCTGCTCGACCACGCCGGTGGCGTACACCGGCACGTAGCCGCGATCGGTCTGCTGGTGTTCGACTTTGCGGGGCGTGTCCATGGGCTCGACTCCGGGGCGATCTGGGGCAGGCCACAGCATACGGCGGTTTTGCCACACTAAGCTTGTTTTGTTGCCTTGATTGGCAGCATGAATGCACTATTCTTGCGCCTGGACGAATATGACGAGAGGTTTGTTGCGCATGACGACACTCGATCGCACCGACCTGCGCATGCTCGCCGTGCTGCAGAGCGAGGGCCGCATCACCAATGCCGAGCTGGCCGAGCGGGTCAGCCTGTCGCCGTCGGCCTGCCTGCGCCGGCTGCAGCGGCTGGAGACGGAGCGGGTCATCACCGGCTACGCCGCGCAGGTCGATCCGCAGGCGGTGGGGCTGGGCCTGCAGGCGTTCGTGCGGGTGCAGCTGACCAAGCACGAGAGTGCGGCGATCGAGGGCTTCGTCGAGCACGTCAACGGCTGGGACGAGGTGGTCGCCTGCCACGCGCTGACCGGCGACATGGATTACCTGCTGCACGTCTACGTGGCCGACCTCAAGGACTTCTCGCGCTTCCTGCTCGACCACCTGCTGAACGCGGCCGGGGTCGCCGACGTCAATTCCAGTTTCGTGCTGCGCACGGTGAAGCGTTCGCCGTCGTTGCCGCTGGCCCAGCTCGAACATTGAGCCGCGCGCCTGCATCAACTGACGCTAAACTAACCGACTGATGAGCATCGACACCGCCACCGAGCCCGACCGCGACCTGCTGCGCCCGCTGCGCTACCTGTGGCGCGTGCCGCTGCTGCTGCTGCACATCGTGCTGGGCATCCTGCTGTGCTCGCTGATCCTCAGCTGGAACCAGCACGTGGTGATGAAGGACGGCCGCGAACCGTTCGCGCACCGCATGATCCGCTGGTGGTCGGTCAACCTGCTGCGTGTCTTCGGCCTGCGTTCGGTGCGTATCGGCGAAGCGCAGCGCGACCCGGTGCTGTTCGTCGCCAACCACACCTCGTGGATCGATATCGTGATGCTGCACAGCCAGCGCGCGGCCTGCTTCGTGGCCAAGGCGGAGATCGCCGACTGGCCGCTGGTCGGCTGGCTGGCCCGGAGCGGCGGCACCATCTTCCATCGCCGCGGCAGCAATCATTCGCTGTCCACGGTGATGCAGGTGATGGTCGAGCGGATGCGCGCCGGCCGTTCGGTGGCGGTGTTCCCGGAAGGCGGCACCGGCTACAACGGCGTGCTGAAGATCTTCCACGCGCGCATCTTCCAGGCCGCGCTGGATGCCGAAGTGCCGGTGCAGCCGGTGGCGTTGCGCTTTGCCCGCGGCGGACGCCGGGTGATCGACGCCGGCTTCCGCGAGGGCGAGAGTTTCGTGCACAACATCGTGCGCATGCTGGGCGAGGCGCCGCTGGATGCCGAGGTGCATTTCCTGGCGCCGGTGCCGGCCGCCCCGGATGCACGCCGGCGCATGGCCGAGCTGTCGCGCGAACGCATTGCCGCCGCACTGGAAGACCGCCCCGGATGAGCCTGCTGTACGGAAAGGATTTCCGACCGCCCTGGCCGCTGCGCAGTGGCCACATCCAGACCATGCTGTCCTCCAGCGGGGTGCGCCGCATCCTGCTGCCGCGCGCGGCGAAGACCGTGCTGCAGGGCGCCGAGGAGGTGGTGGTCGACGGCGGCGGCGGCGTGCGCCTCACCGGCGCGTATACCGCGCAGCAAACCCGGCCGCAGTCGCGCGGGCTGGCCGTGCTGTTCCATGGCTGGGAAGGCAGCGTCGATTCCACCTACGTGCTGCAGACCGGCAGCCGCCTGCTCGCCGACGGCTGGGACATCTTCCGGCTGAACTTCCGCGACCACGGCGACAGCCATGGGCTCAACGAGGCGCTGTTCCATTCCTGCCGCCTCGACGAGGTGGTGCACGCACTGGGCCACATCGCCGAGCGCTGGCCGGCGCGGCCGATGGCGCTGGCCGGCTTCTCGCTGGGCGGCAACTTCGCGCTGCGCGCGGCGATGCAGACCTCGCTGGTCGGCGTCCCGCTGAGCTACGTGCTGGCCGTGTGCCCGATCATCGACCCCGGCGAAGGCCTGTTCTCGCTGGAAGAATCCGCGCCGTGGTTCTACCAGGCGTACTTCATGCGCAAGTGGCGGCACTCGCTGCTGGCCAAGCAGAAGGCGTTCCCGCAGCACCAGTACTTCGAGATGTCCGAGCTGAACCAGCATCTGCGCGGGCTGACCGAGTCGCTGGTATTGCGGCATACCGACTTCAACACCTTGCAGCAGTACCTGGACGGCTATTCGGTGGCCGGCGACATCATGCAGACGATGCAGATTCCCGCCACCATCCTCACCGCCAGGGACGACCCGGTGATCCCGGTCAGCAGCTTCGAGAAACTCGAGCTGCCGGCCAACGTCGAGCTGGACATCGCGCCGTACGGCGGCCACTGCGGTTTCATCCGCGACTGGGGCATGACCAGCTACACCGACGACTACATCGCCACGCGTTTCAATGCGGTGGCGGACGCGGCCGCGCCGGCCGGCTGAACGACGGCGCGATCGCTGGAGAGCGGGTGCCCACGGATGAACGCGCACCATCACCGTGGGCAAGCCAGAGGCACGGCATGATCGGATCGGGGTGGACGGGGAACTTGCACGCAGCCGGCTGGCTGCGCCGGGGTCTATGGCTGGCCTGCCTGCTGCCGTGCCTCGCGGCCGGCGCCGCGGAAACGGGCTTCGTGCGCTCGTTCGAAAGCGCGGAGCCGGCGCCGCTGGCACCCTTGCCCGGCGCCTCGTTCCGCATCGACGTGGCCGGCGGACCAAGCCAGGCGGCGGCGCTCACCGCCAAGCCCGGCGTCGGTTTCAGCGGTTTGCGTTCGCTGCACTACCGCGGCAGCGCGAGCGGGCAACAGCAGGCGGAGCTGTACGCGGTGGACCTGCCGGTACAGCCGGATACGCAGTTGTCGTACCTGATCTTCCCGCTGTCCAACGCGGGCGATCTGCGCAATCCGTCCACCTGCGTCGCGGTGGACCTGCTGTTCGACGACGGCAGCCGGCTGTCCACCCGCGGCGCGCGCGACCAGCATCGCATTGACGCCTCGGCGCGCGCGCAGGGCGACGGCCGCACGCTGTATCCGGACCAGTGGAACTACCTGTCGATCGACGTGGGCGCGGTCGCCGCCGGGCGCACGATCAAGCGCATCGTGCTGATGCACGACGGCCCGGCCGCCAGCTTCGAGGGCTACCTGGACGACCTGCGCCTCGGCGCCGCGCCCGCCGATGCGCGCCGGCGTCCCAGCGATTTCGTCGACACCCGCCGCGGCACCAACTCCAACGCCCGCTTCTCGCGCGGCAACAACCTTCCCGCAGTGGCCGTGCCGCACGGCTTCAACTTCTGGACGCCGGTGACCGACGCCGGCTCGAACTGGATCTACCAGTACCAGCAGCGCAACGGTGCCGACAATCGCCCGCGGCTGGAAGCGTTCGCGCTGTCGCACGAACCGAGCCCGTGGATGGGCGACCGGCAGACCTTCCAGCTGATGCCGGCCGCGGTGGCCCGCGGCGCGCCGAGCGCGAACCGTGCGGCGCGCGCGCTGAGCTTCAGCCACGCGAACGAGGTGGCGCATGCCCACACCTATCGCGTCGTCTTCGACAACGGCATCGTCACCGAGATCGCGCCGACCGACCACGCCGCGATGTTCCGCTTCACCTTCGCGGGCGACCGCGCGCAGCTGGTGTTCGACAACCGCGACGACCGCGGCGGCATCGTGCTGGATCCGTCCGGGCGCAGCTTCAGCGGCTGGTCCGACGTGAAAAGCCGGCTCTCTGCCGGCGCCACCCGGCTGTTCTTCCACGGCACGCTCGACCGGCCGGTGCGCGAGAGCGGACGGCTTCGCGGCGCAGGCCGCGACCACGTGGCCGCCTGGTTCGGCTTCGACACCACGCAGACGAAAGTGCTGAACCTGCGCATCGCCACCTCGCTGATCAGCCTGGAACAGGCGCGGCGCAACCTGGCACTGGAGATTGCGCCGGGCGATACGTTCGACGACGTGCGCGAACGGGCGCAGAAGCAATGGGACGCGCAACTCGGCATCGTCAAGGTGCGCGGCGCCAGCCGCGACGAGCTGACCACGCTGTACTCCAACCTGTACCGGCTGTTCCTGTACCCGAACGCCGCCTACGAGAACACCGGCGCGGCGGCACAGCCGCATTGGCGCTATGCCAGCCCGTTCTCCGCGCCGGTGGACCCGGACACGCCCATGCAGACCGGCGCGCGCGTCGTCGACGGCAAGCTCTACGTCAACAACGGCTTCTGGGACACCTACCGCACCGCCTGGCCGGCCTACGTGCTGCTCGCGCCGACGCAAGCCGGCGAGATGATCGACGGCTTCGTGCAGCAGTACCGCGACGGCGGCTGGATCACGCGCTGGTCGTCGCCCGGCTACGCCGACCTGATGGTCGGCACCAGCGCCGACGTGGCCTTCGCCGACGCGTGGCTGAAGGGCGTGCGCAACTTCGACGTGCGCGCGTTCTACCAGTCCGCGCTGAAGGATGCGACCGTGGTCAGCCCGCTCGCCGGCACCGGCCGCAAGGGGTTGCAGCATGCGATCTTCAACGGCTACACCTCGGCCGGCGTGGAGGAAGGCCTGTCCTGGTCGATGGACGGCTATATCAACGACTTCGCGATCGGCAACCTCGCCGCCGCGCTGGCGCAGCAACCCGCAACCGACGACCCGTACGCCGCGCACTACGCCGACGATGCCGTGTACTTCCGCCAGCGTGCGCTGGGCTACGCGAACCTGTTCGATCCCGCCGTCGGTTTCTTCGTCGGCCGCGACGCGGCCGGCCATTGGCGCTACGACGCGAAACATTTCGACCCGCTGCGCTGGGGCGGCGACTATACCGAGACCGACGCGTGGAACATGGCCTTCCACGCACCGCAGGACGGGGCCGGACTCGCCGCGCTGTACGGCGGTCGTGCCGCTCTGGCGGCCAAGCTCGATGCGTTCTTCGCCACGCCGGGCGAGTTCCACGTCGGCAGCTACGGCGAGCCGATCCACGAGATGCTGGAGGCGCGCGACGTGCGCATGGGCCAGTACGGCCACAGCAACCAGCCCTCGCACCACATCGTCTACATGTACGACCATGCGGGCCAGCCGTGGAAGACGCAGGACAAGGTGCGCGACGTGCTGAGTCGCCTCTACGTCGGCAGCGAGATCGGCCAGGGCTACCCGGGCGACGAGGACAACGGCGAGATGTCCGCCTGGTACCTGTTCGGCGCCGCCGGCTTCTACCCGCTGCGCATGGGCATGCCGGAATACGTGATCGGCGCGCCGTACTTCCCGCACATGGACATCGCGCTGGAGAACGGCAAGCACCTGGTGGTCGACGCGCCCGCGGTCAGCGACCGCAACCGCTACGTGCAGGGCCTGCGCGTCAACGGCCGGCCATGGCAGCGGCTGACCCTGCCGCATGCGCTGCTGGCGCAGGGCGCCACGCTGGAATTCACGATGGGGCCGCAGCCGTCGCGCTGGGCCAGCGGCGAGGACGCGCTGCCGCCGTCGCTCACCGCCGAGGGCCTGTCGCAACCGTTGCACGATCTCGTCGAGAAGCGGCTCGGCCGGGCCCGCGGCATCCCCGTCATCCCGGGCCTGCCGCTGCTGTTCGACAACGACTCCGGCACCGAAGTGGCATGGCCCGCCGCCACGGCCACGATCGACTGGTACTTCGGGCTGGCGCGCCGGGTGACCATGCTCACGCTCACCGCGGGCAACACGGCCGCGGCGCCATCGGGCTGGCAGTTGCAGGGTTCCGCCGACGGGCAGCACTGGTCCACCCTCGATGCGCGCCGCGACGAACGCTTCGCCTGGCCGCAGCAGACCCGCGCCTTCGCCGTGCGGGAACCGGGCGAGTACGCGTACTACCGCCTGCAGGTCGACGCGGCGACGACGAACGCCAGGCGCGCCCTGGCCGAGATCGAGTTGCTCGGGGCCGACCCCCGCTAGGCGGGGCCATCCTGGCCGGCGGCACCCAGCGGGCGCTGCCGCATCCAGCAGGCGATGCTCAGGCGCTCGCGCGTGGCGGGCAGAACCTCGTGTTCGAACCGCGCGGAGAGGAACAGCGCAAGGGTGCCGGCATGCGGGAGGATGTCGCGGTATCCGCCATCCTCCAGATAGAGCCGCAGCGCGCCGCCGTCGGTTTCCTGCCAGTCCTGGTTGAGGTAGAACACCGCCGACAGCACTCGCGCGTCGCTGTCGCGCAGGCGATCCAGGTGCCGCGCGTAGCGTGCGCCGGGCGGATACACCGCGTAGTGCGACTCGCACTCGACCAGGCCCAGCATCAACTCGCGGTTGAGCGCGGCGCGCAGCGCGTCGAGGCGCGCGACGAACGCCGGCTGCGGCGGGCTCGGCGCCGCCGGGTCGAACCACTGCGTGCGGTCGCCGCGCAACTCCGTGGCCGTGCGCGCCGCGCCGACCCGCGCCGGCGCCAGCTGCCGTGCCGCGTACAGCGCCGCGCACTCGTCGGCCAGCGCGCGGGTCTGCGCCGGCGCCAGCAGGTCGGCCAGCACGCACCAGCCGTCGCCGGCCAGGGCATCGGCGGCAGTGCGGAAAAGGCGAGTGTCGTCCATGCGCGCAGTGTAACCAGCGGGACTCAGGAAGGGCGCCGGCGCAGCGGCTCCAGCAGCCCCGACAAGCCGTTGTGATCGATTTCCCGCATCAGCGCCAGCAACCGCCCCAGCTCGCCGGCGGGAAAACCCTTGCGTGCGAACCAGGCCAGGTACGCGCCGGGCAGGTCGGCGATCAGCCGCCCCTCGTACTTGCCGTACGGCATGCGCATCGTCACCAGCTTCTGCAGGTCCTGCGCTTCCATCGGCGCCTACTTCGCGAACAGCTGCAAGCGATCGGCGAACGCCTTGAACTCCAGCGCGTTGCCGCAGGGGTCGCGCAGGAACATCGTGGCCTGCTCGCCCACCTGGCCCTCGAAGCGGATGTGCGGCTCGATCACGAAACGCGTGCCGGCCGCCTGCAACCGTTCGGCCAGTGCCCGCCATGCGTCCATGTCGAGCACCAGGCCGAAATGCCGCACCGGCACGTCGTCGCCATCCACGTCGTGCGCCGCCACCGCACGCGCCTCCTCCGGCGCGAGGTGCGCCACGATCTGGTGGCCGTGGAAATCGAAGTCGACCCAGCTGTCGCTGGAGCGGCCCTCGGGGCAGCCGAGCAGATCGCCATAGAACGCGCGTGCGTTCGCCAGCGAGGTGACCGGAAAGGCGAGGTGGAATGGCGGCAGGTTCGGCATGGCGGGCGCAAATGCGAGTGGGAGCGCCCATGATGCCGCATGCCGGCGCCGTGCGTGTGCCCGCACGCCGCGCCGCTTTCAGTGATGCTCGCGATGTGCAGCGCAAGAAACTTTGCAGGCGGCCGGATGCTGCTGCGACGGGATCAGCGCCCTCCGCTATCCGCCTGGCGGACGAGCGTCCCGAACGCCGCAGTGATCTGCGTGTCGGTGAAGTTGCAGTGGCCGTCGCCGGCCGGCGCGAGGACAGTCAGCAGCTTGCCGTTGCCCGCCGCGCGCACCTGGTCAGGATAGATGGGATGGAATCGCGACGGGATGGTTTGATCGAAGGTGTTCCACTGCATCACCAGCAGCACGTCGATACGGCCGGTCAAGGTGACGTTGCGTTGGGCATAGGCCATGGCGGCGGGCGAGCCGGCATAGCGATGCACCTGGCGGTTGAGGGCGGCATCGTCGCCGAAGCCGTGATAGAGGGTCTTGCGGTTGTCCACCGGCATGCCGCCGGCGCGCTGCTCGAATTCACGCAACAACATGTAATAGAGCGCCAGCGTCGGCAGCGTCTCCGGGGTTTCCTGCAGACGCCTTTCCAGCAAGGCGGCCTGCTGCGGATGCGCTTGCAGCGCCTTGGCGAACACGGCGGGAGGCACGAACGGTGGCGAGTCCGCAGCGGCCAGGTTCGGCAGCACGCCGGGAATCAGTGCATCGAAGGCCACCAGCGGTGCGACGATGGCGCGCGACAGGAGGTCGGGCGTCGAGACGGTCGCGCCGCACATGACCAGCGCACCGGTGTAGGCGTGCCGGTGGCGCTCGATACTTGCTACGGTCTCCAGCCCGCCCAGCGAGAAGCCGTAGATGTAGGTGTGGGCAGGGCGGGCGAAGGTGCGAATGAAATGCCGGCGAAGACGTTCGTTGTCGACGACGGCATCGCCCACGGCCCAGCCTTGCGAGGCGTACTCGCTCTGCGCGACGGCATAACCCTGCTTGAGAAAGAGCGGCGTGGCTTCAGCTGCCTTCATCGGCGTCGTCCGTGGCGCGCCCACGGGCTGGTAGCCGTGCATCAGCATGACCAGGTCGCCGTTCCAGCCGGTCGGGATATCGATGCGGTAGGGAGCGCCCTGCAGCGTGCCCGGGTGGGCGCCCGGCTTCAGGTCCACGGCGAGTGCAGGCAGACAACCGACGCCGGTAGCAGCGGCCAGCACGAGCCAAACGCCGATCAGTCGAACCTTCCGCAGCGGTCTTTGCATGATGCCGTTCCTCTGGTGGTGAATACAGGAAGTTGGAACGCGGACAGATCGGTACTGCCTCATCTTTCGCCAGGTCAGAATCAATCCGCCGCCACACAGCGCCCCTGCGCCCACGCGCGCAGCGCTTCCACCTGTTCGCTCATCAACACCGACAGCGGCCGCGTCTGCTTCAACGCATTGAGCAGGGTCGCCTGATCCGGCGGCGTGCCATTGCCGGCCGCGTCGTAGAGTGAGCTGACGATGGTCTGTTCGATCTCGGCGCCGGAGAAGCCGTCGCTGGCGGCGGCGAGGGCGGGCAGGTCGAAGCCGGCGGGGTCGAGCTTGCGGCGGGCCAGGTGCATCGCGAAGATTTCGCCGCGCACGCCTTCCTGCGGCAGGTCGACGAAGAAGATCTCGTCGAAGCGGCCCTTGCGCAGCAGTTCGGCGGGCAGTTCGTTGACGGCATTGGCGGTAGCGACCACGAACACCTTGGCCTTGCGTTCGGCCATCCAGGTCAGCAGGTAGCCGAGCACGCGGCGCGACACGCCGCCGTCGTCGCCGCCGCCGGCCAGGCCCTTCTCGACCTCGTCGATCCACAGCACGCACGGCGCCAGCAGCTCGGTGCTGGCCAGCGCGTCGCGCAGGTTCTTCTCGGTCTCGCCCTGGTACTTGTTGTACAGCGTGCCGAAGTCCAGCCGCACCAGCGGCACGCCGAAGCCGCCGGCGATCGCCTTGGCGGCGAGGCTCTTGCCGCAACCCTGCACGCCGAGCAGCAGCACGCCCTTCGGCGGGTCGAGCGCAGGGTCGGGCGTGGCAGCGAGGAACACCGCGCGCCGCCGCTGCACCCATTCGCGCACGCGGCCGACCCCGGCGATGTCGGCGAAGCTGGCGGTGGCGTATTCGTAGTGCAGCAGGCCGGAGCGGTTGAGCAGGTCGAACTTCGACTGCATCAGCTCGGGCAGGTCCTGCGGGCCCAGCGCACCGTCGTTGTAGATCAGCTTGCGCACGATGCGCCGCGCGTCCGGCGCGGACAGGCCGAGCAGGTTGCGCACGATGGTGCGCGCGGCATCGTTGTCGACCGTGACGTTGCGGCCCTGCTCGCGCTGCCAGGCCGCCGCCTCGCCGCGCAGGATGCCGGCCAGTTCCTTGAGGTCGGGCAGCGACAGCGGTACGCGCAGGGCCAGCGCCTCGAGTTCTTCCGGCAGTTCGACCCTGGCGCCGACCAGCACGATGGTGTGCGCCGCCGAACGCTGGCGCTGCACGACCTCGCGCAGCTGGCGCAGGCTCATCGCGTAGCGCAGCAGGCTGTGGAAATCGAACATCAGGTAGATGCCGCGCTCGCCCTGGGCGCGGATCGCCTCCAGCGTGGCGGTGGCGTCGGGTGCCACCTCGGCGCCCGGCTGGGCAAAGTCGAGCCGGCTGAGGCCGTCGGTCAGCGTCCAGCGCCAGAGCGGGTACAGCGCCTGCGCGATCACGTGGCGGAAGCACTCGATCACACGCTGCTCGTCCACCGTCTCGATCACCAGCAGCGGCGTGGCCGCGCGCACCAGCGTGGTGAGATCCTCCAGTTCGCTCATGTGTCCCCCTTGGAAGGGGGCAGTTTACAGAGCGCCGCCACTTCTGGCTGCGTGCGCGCCGGTATACGCTGCACTTTCCTCACGCCAATGAGCCTTGCCATGCGCCTGCTGCTGTCGTTGTTGCTGGTGGTCCTGTCCCTGCCGGTGCAGGCCGCGTTGCCGCTGGACCGGCTGACCCTGCCGCCGGGTTTCCATATCGCGGTCTACACCGACCAGGTGCCGAGCGCGCGCGAGATCGCGCTGGGCGCGAAGGGCACGGTGTTCGTCGGCTCCAACAGCGCCGGCAAGGTCTACGCGCTGACCGACGCGAACGGCGACGGCGTGGCCGAGAAGGTGCGGGTGATCGCCGGCGGCCTGCAGCTGCCGGTCGGCGTGGCGTTCAGGGACGGCGACCTGTACGTCTCCGCGGTGAGCCGGATCCTGGTGCTGCGCGACATCGAAAACCACCTGGACGACCCGCCGAAACCCGCGGTTGTCACCGACAGGCTGCCCACCGAGACGCACCACGGCTGGAAATTCATCGCGTTCGGTCCGGACGGCAAGTTGTACGTGCCGATCGGCGCGCCATGCAACATCTGCGATCCGGCGCCGGCGCACGGCAAGCTGATCCGCATGAACGCCGACGGCGGCGGCTGGGAAGACGTGGCCCGCGGCATCCGCAACACGGTCGGCTTCGACTGGCAGCCGGGGTCGAAGCGCCTGTGGTTCACCGACAACGGCCGCGACCTGCTCGGCGACGACGTTCCCAGCGACGAACTGAACGAGATCACCCGCACCGGCGAGCACTTCGGCTATCCATACTGCCACCAGGGCGACATCCCCGACCCCGGGTTCGGCACGGGCCACAGCTGCAAGGACTACGTGCCGCCGGTGCTGAAACTCGGCGCACACGTGGCCTCGCTCGGCATGCGTTTCTACGCAGGCAGGCAGTTTCCGGCCGGCTACAAGGGCGCGATCATCGTGGCCGAGCACGGCTCGTGGAACCGCACACGGAAGTCCGGCTACCGGGTGATGACGGCGCGCCTGAACGGCAACAAGGTGGTGTCGTACGAGCCGCTGATCACCGGCTTCGAGCAGGACGAAAGCGCCTGGGGCCGCCCGGTCGACGTGCAACCGCTGCCCGACGGCAGCCTGCTGGTCAGCGACGACCTGGCCGGGGCGGTATATCGGGTGACGTACAAGCCGTGAGTGCGGCGCCACCCTGTTGCACTTCAACACGGAGAGACACAGCCATGGACCGGCGACAACCCTGCGTCTACATGCTGGCCAGCAAGAAGAACGGCGTCCTCTATATCGGCGTCACCAGCGATCTGGTCAAGCGCGTCTGGCAACACAGGAACGATGTGGTGGAGGGCTATACCCATCGCTATGGCATCCACACCCTGGTCTGGTACGAGCTTCACCCGACGATGGAATCGGCGATCCTGCGCGAGAAGACGCTCAAGCGGTGGAAGCGCGACTGGAAGATGCGCTTGATCGATGAGGGCAATGCCGGGTGGCAGGACTTGTATCCGACTATTCTGTAGCCGTTGTAGTGCGATTCCTGCCTGCGCAGGAATGACGGCAAAAGATGCGACTTGCACCCACCTTCGTCATTCCTGCACAGGCAGGAATCGCACTTCATACGCAACGCGCAACCCGAGCGGAGACACCCCATGCAACTACGCAGCGACAATTTCGACAACGGCCAGCGGATTCCCGCCGAGTTCGCGTTCGGCAAGCGCGCCGATCCGTTCGCGCTGTCGGACAACCGGAGCCCGCACCTGGCCTGGAAGGGCGCGCCATCCGCCACCCGTTCGTTCGTGCTCACCTGCATCGACACCGACGTGCCCAGTCGCGGCGACGACGTGAACCAGAAAGGCCGCAGCGTGCCGGCGGACCTGCCGCGGGTGGAGTTCACGCACTGGCTGATGGCGAACATCCCCGCCGAATGCGGCGAACTCGCCGCCGGCGCCTGCAGCGACGAGGTCACCCCGCGCGGCAAGCGCGAACCGTTCGGTCCGCCGGGCAGCGTGCAGGGCATGAACGACTTCACCGGCTGGTTCAGCGGCGATGCCGACATGGGCGGCGAGTACCTCGGCTACGACGGCCCGTGCCCGCCGTGGAACGACGCGTTGCTGCATCACTATCACTTCAAGGTTCACGCGCTCGACCTGCCCGCGCTGCCGCTGACCAGGGGCTTTTCGCTGGCCGAACTGCGCGCGGCGATGGTCGGCCACGTGCTGGCCGAGGCGGAGCTGGTCGGCACCTACAGCCTGAACCCGGCCGTCGCCGACTGAACGCACGCGGGCGCAAACGTCGGCATCGCGTGCAGGGCGCTGCCGACTCTCTTCACACCCGCATGGCACAGGCTGTGGGTGAATGGCGGCTGGCGGCATCCCTACAGCCGTCATTCACTGCAAAGAGGATGCCCCCATGCTTCACTACGCCCTGGTTTTCCTCGTCATCGCGATCATTGCCGCCGTGCTGGGTTTTGGCGGGATCGCGGGCGCCGCTGCCGGCATCGCGAAGATCCTGTTTGTCATTTTCCTGATCCTGGCGATCATCGCGTTCTTCCGCCGCACCAGTTGATGGCCGGTCGTCGCATCGCGTCTGTGCCACCATGAGTCTTCTCCGGAGCAAGCAAATGAACAAGCAAGTCCAGACCCCCGAACAGGCCGTCGGCGATCGCATCGACGAACGCGCCGAACGGATCAAGCAGGCGACGTCCGAGGCGGTGGCCGCCACCAAGGAAAAGGTGGACCGCGCCGCGGACCACGTCGAGGAAGGCCTGCACCACGCCACCGACAAGGCTGCCGGCGCGGTCCACAAGGCCAGCGACAAGGCCGCGCGGGCCAGCGAGCGTGGCCGCGAGGTCTATGACGAAACGATGGACCGCGCCGATGCGTGGCTGGAACAGGTACGCGACTACGTGCGCGAAAAGCCGGTGCAGTCGGTCGCCATCGCGCTCGGGGCCGGCTGGCTGATCGGCCGCATCCTGCGACGTTGAGCGACGCGACACAGGGGCCGGGAATGCACGACGAGGGTGGTTCGCCCCGCGCAGCGGCGGCGCCGGATACGGCGCCGCCGTCGTCTGGATTGCTGGCCGAGGTCGGACAGCTCGCGCGCGCGGTCAAGCGGCTGTTCGGCGCGCAGATGCAGCTGCTGGCGGCGGAGCTGGGCCTGGCGCGCAGCGCGATCTCGTGGCTGCTGCTGGCGGCGCTGGCCGCCACCGTGGCCGGGGTCGCCCTCGGCCTGACCCTGCTTGGCCTGATCGGCGTGCTGCTGGCAGCGTGGTTCGGGTCATGGATCTGGGCGTTGCTGGCACTGGCCCTGCTGCAGATGCTGTTCCTGTCTGGCGCGATCGTGCTGTTCCGCCGCTGCATGCACTGGATGAGCCTGCCCGCCACACGCAGCGAGTGGGGTGCGATGATGCGCGAGACCCTGTACGAGGCCGAGGCGGGCGACGCGGCCAGGCAGGACAACGGGCAGGACAGTCGGCGGGAGGAGCGGCCATGAGCATGTTCGATCGCCTGGCGAAGGTGCGGGCCGCCCAGTTGCGCATGCGCACGGCGCGGCATGCGTTGACCGCGCCGGCGGCGGCCCTGCTGCTGCGCGGCCGCGAGCATCCGCTGGCGACGGTGGGCGCGGCCGCCGGCGCCGGCTTCGTGCTGGGCACCCTCCACGTGCATCCGCTGCGGGTGCCGGGATTGGCGTCGCTGCTCGGTGGCGGCCTGGCCGAGATGGTGGCGCAGGGCGCGCGACTGATCGCGGAGCTGGGCCTGGTGCCACCGCCCGCCGCCGCCGCGAAAGCCGGGGACGGCGAGCCGGCATGAACGAACCCGAACAGCTGTTCCCGTCTGCGCCGGCCGCGGGCGAAGACGCGGTCGCGGTCGGCGCCATCGCCATCACGCCGGTGCCGGCGGTTCACCAGGGGCCACGCCAGTTGAGCGTCGGGCGCAGCATGCGCCGGCACCTGCACGCGGTGCGTCTGGTGCTGAACGTGCTGCTGCTGCTGGCCTTGCTGTACACCATCACCTTGGCCAAGGCCTTGCTGATCCCGCTGGTGCTGGCCGCGTTCATCGGCCTGGCCCTCAACCCGATCGTCGCCTTCGGCACGCGCATCCGCCTGCCGCGCTGGTTCACCGCCAGCGTGCTGATGCTCGGCCTGATCGTCGGCATCGGCAGCGGCGTGGGCCTGCTGGCGCAGCCGGCGATCGGCTGGTTCCACGGCGCGCCCACGGCGATCCGCAGCTTCGTGCCGAAGTTGCGCAGCTTCACCAAGCCGCTGGAGGCGGCCAACCGCGCCACGCAGACCCTGGTCAGCGGTTCCAGCACCCGCGCGGCCGTGCCGCAGTCCACGCCGATCTCGATCAGCGCCTGGGACGTGGTCTCGACCGCGCCGAAGGTGCTGGCGGCCGTGCTCAGCGTGCTGCTGCTGGTGTTCTTCTTCCTGATCTACGGCGACTCGATGCTGCGCCGGCTGGTGGAGATCACCCCCGGCTTTGCCTACAAGCGGCATGCGGTGACCATCGTGCGCGGGATCCAGACCGAGGTGTCGCGCTACCTGCTCACCGCGCTGCTGATCAACGCCAGCCTCGGCGCGATCACCGCCGGCATGCTGTGGCTGTACAAGGTGCCCGACCCGCTGCTGTGGGGCGCGGTGGCGATGTTCGCCAATTTCATCCCCTACGTCGGCGCGATCGTCACCACCACCCTGCTGGCGGTGGTGTGCATGCTGTACGCGAACGACGCCAGCCTCGAAGTGTTCCTGCCGGTGCTGACCTTCGCCGGCATCACCGCGGTGGAGGGCAACCTGATCACGCCGATGATCCAGGGCGCCAGCATGCGGCTCAGCCCGATCGCGATCCTGCTGTGGCTGCTGGTGTGGGGCTGGCTGTGGGGTATCCCCGGCGCCCTGCTGGCGGTGCCAATGCTGACCTGCACCAAGCTGATCGCCGAACGCGTGCGCGGCTGGGAGTGGTTCGCGCACATCGTGAAGCGCTAGCGGACATCGCATCGATGCCGTGGCTGCGCCCTGGATCTGGTACGCCTTGCCGGGATCGTCGCGGTGCGCCGAGAAATGGAGGTCGCCGTTCGTCGCCGCTTTGTGACGAACGGAGATTCGCCGTGACCAGCGGCTGCCGGCGCGCGGGGCAGTCGGCACCACCCACCTCGTCATGCCTGCGAAGGCAGGCATCGCACTTCAGCCGGTACGCGTGCGGCGAGGCTACGCGCGTAGAGCAACGGGCCATCGGGCAACTGCTTCTGCGTTGCCTCAACTCGGGCATCCATGCCCTCGCCATGGCCCGCACTCGCTGCGCCCCACCGGAGCCAAGCGATCCTTGCACATGCCCATTTCGGGCATCAGCATGCCCAACATGGGTAAAAAGACGAACAGCGGAATCAGCGAAGCAGCGG